>PKZI01000214.1 GCA_003133005.1 Acidimicrobiaceae bacterium
GTGGGCGTCATGGAGGTCGCACTCGTCACGCACAACTTCGCGTTTGCCTACGTCGCGGATAACAACGCCACCTTCACGCCGCTGCTCTATTCGATCACCGGGATGTGGTCCGCGCTCGAAGGTTCGTTGTTGTTGTGGTCGCTTTTGCTGGCGCTGATAACGATCGGTGTCCTCTTTTATTACCGACGCGAGGCGAAGGACGCGGTCGTGGGCTGGGCCGCCGTCGTGCTCTTCGGGGTCGCGGCGTTCTTCCTCGGTCTGATGATGTTTCCGGCCGATCCCTTCCTGCACAATCCCGCACACGTCCTCCAGGGCCAGGGGCCCAATGCGTTGCTCCAGGACAATCCTTTGGTCGCCGCGCACCCGCCGTTGCTCTACCTCGGTTTCGTGGGTTTCACGGTGCCCTTTGCCTTCGCGATCGCGATGTTGATCACCGGACGCGTGCACGAGCGATGGCCCCTCGAACAACGTCGTTGGACCGTGCTCGCCTGGGGCGCGTTGTCGGTGGGGATAATCCTCGGTGCGTGGTGGAGCTATCAGGTGCTCGGTTGGGGCGGGTTCTGGGGATGGGACCCGGTCGAGAACGCGGCGTTATTGCCCTGGCTGACGGCGACCGCCTACATCCACTCGGTCATCGTCCAGGACCGGCGCGGGCTCTTTCGCGTGTGGAATCTCTCACTCGCGATCGCCACGTTCGCGCTCACGGTGCTCGGCACGTTCTTCACGCGTTCGGGCGTCTTAGAAAGCGTGCACTCGTTCTCCTCGAGCACGCTCGGGCCATTGCTCATCGGGTTGTTCTTCTTCACCGTCGCGCTTGGGGTGGGACTACTCGCGTGGCGCGGTGACGCGTTGCGCGCGGGGGTGGGCGTTGAGCATCCGCTCTCGCGCGAGGGACTCTTCGTCGCGAACAACATCTTGTTCGTCGGCTTCGCGGTCGTCGTGCTGCTCGGGACCGTCTTTCCGCTGCTCTACGAGGCGGTCAACGGCACCCAGGTCACCGTCGGCACACCGTATTTCGCGACGATCGCGGCACCGCTCAGCGTCGTGTTGCTCGCGCTGATGGCGGTGGCGCCGCTCGTGAGTTGGCGCACCGCGAACCGTGCCGTCCTTTGGCAACGCATACGCCTGAGCGCGTGGGCGAGCGTGCTGGTGGTGGCGGTCTTGGTGACCGCGGGTGTGCGTCACCCGGCGGTATTGGTGGCAGTATTCCTGGCGACCGCTGCGGCCGGGGCCGCGGTGCGTACCCTCTACGGCGCGATAGCCGCGGCGAGTCGTCGTGGTCGACTGCTGAGCGCGTTGCGCGCACCGAGCACTGGCGGCATGGTGGTGCACCTCGGCATCGTCGTGCTCGCGATCGGCATCGTCGTCTCGACGTCCTACACGAAGCGTTCCGAGGTCACGCTCGCGACGGGCCAAAGCACCATCGTTGACTCCCAACTCGTCACCTTCGCCGGTTTTCACGTGGTGAAGGACGCACTCGAATCCGCGACGCAATTGGTCGTGTCGGTCGACGGTCACGCGCTACGTCCGGCAGTGACGACCTTTCACGGGCGCGGCACGACCGTGGGTACGCCGGCGATCGATTCGAACCTGTTGCGCGATATCTACGTCACCTTTGACGCCGTGGGGGGCAACGGCAACACGTCGGGTGCCCAAGTGCAGAACAACCTGCCGGCCGGTTCCGTGGTGCTCGGCGTCACCGTCGAGCCATTGCTCTCGTGGCTCTGGATCGGGGGACTCTTGGTCGGCGTTGGTGCGGGGGTGTCGTTTCTTCGTCGCCGCTACGCCGACGAGCCGACGTCGGTGGCGACGTCGCCGGGAGCAGCGACGTGAGGCGCCGACGGACCGTACTGATCTCTTCGCTCACGGCGTTGGTGGTGATCGTCGCCTTCAGCATCTTCCTGGGCACGCGTCAACCCGTCACGAGCGCCACGGACGCACAGAGCCCCCTGCTCGGCAAGGTCGCGCCGCGCATTTCTGGCACCGAGCTGGGCGGGGGCACGTGGTCACTCTCGAAGTACCGAGGTCACGTGGTCTTCGTGAACTTCTGGGCCTCGTGGTGCGGACCCTGCAAGGTCGAAGCGCCCAATCTGACGACCTTCGCCTTTACGCAACGTCACCATGACGTCAACGTCATTGGCGTCGTCTTTGACGACACCGTGGGGGCGGCGACCTCGTTCTCTCACTACTACGGCTCGCTCTATCCGTCCATCGTCGACCCGGGGGGCGCGATCGCCAACTCCTACGGTGTCGAGTCACCCCCGACCACGTTCGTCATCAACGCGAAAGGTCGCGTCGTCGCGACGCTGCTCGGAGCGGTGAGCGTCGCGCAACTGAACGCGGTCCTCAAACGGGTCAGGTCATGACGGTCCTTCGTTCGTTCTGGCTCTGGTCGGCCGCGTTCGCGTCAGTGCTGGTGATAGCGATCACGCTGACGCCGAGCACGCCTTCCCAAGCAACGCGCATTGCCCACCTCGAGTCGCTCGTCAAGTGTCCGAGTTGTGATGACCTCTCGGTCGCCGACAGCAACGCGACGACTGCGGTCGCGGTGCGCCACGAAATCAGCGCTGACGTGCACCACGGTGAGTCGGATAACGCGATACTCACCTCCATCGAGGACGCGTACGGGCCGTCGATCTTGTTGAGCCCCTCGACCTCGGGCCTCGGGGTGCTGCTCTGGGTCGTGCCCCTCGCGGTCGTGCTCGCGTTGGTGCTGGTGGGCTCGCGACTGGTAAGAAGGCGACGATGAGTCGCTTGCGTGAACAATTGGAGAACGAGGTGACGCTACGCGAGGCGTCGCTCGCGGACGCCGTGCGTGAACACCACAGCGGCGAACTCTCGAAGGAACAGTTCGAGCGCATCAGCGAGCGAGAGTCGCTCGCGATCTCGGTCGCGANNGCGAAAGAAGCGTTGGTTGGTGGCGGGACTGAGTTGCCTCGTTCTCGCGGTGGGCGTGTTGCTCTGGTCCGCGGTGTCGCCTCGTCAGGCGGGTAACTCCATCACTGGCGACCTCTCACTGAGTAACGCACAAAAGGTCCAGCAGTACCTCGGTGAGGCACAAGTGGACATCGCCGACGGTGACGCGACGACGGCCCTCGACGCCTATCAGAACGTCTTGGCGATCGCGCCCAAGAACGTCGCTGCGCTCACCCAGGTGGGTTGGCTCGAATTCTCCGCCGGCAGTTCGAGCCAGGATCTCAAGGTGATGCGCGTGGGCGTGGATGACCTACGAAAGGCGATTGCGCTGGCGCCCAAATTGGCCGCGCCTCGTCTCTATTACGCGATCGTCGCGGACGCGACGCCCGGTAATCAAGCGCTGGCGAAATCCCAATTCGAGGTGTTTTTGGACCTCAAGCCTTCGCCGGGCCAGCTCGCCGTCGCCCGACCCTTCCTCGTGAAACTGGGTCTCAAGAGCTAGCGCCAGGACGACGGTCGAGTGCGCACCACGTGGTGGGGTTGTCACCCTGGGCCTGATGCAGTCGTGCTTTAACCTTTACGCAGTGACGCGACAGGTATCGTCGCCACGCGCGCGTGACGTCAAGGTCACTTCGCGTCGTTCGGCGCCCAACCCTTCGAGCATGCCTGAAATCAGACCTCGATCGACTGCACATAACACCGGATGGTGCTGGGCCGCCGAACCAAACGGACAGTTCTCCGAGACCACGCTCTGGCCCGCGGCATCCTCTTCTGCGCGGGCGTCAAAGCCGTGCGCGGTGAGTAGACCCGCGATCGAGGTCATGGCCTCTTTGACCGTCCGGGCTGATTCGGTGGGGGCGACCGCCGCACCGAGGGTCCGTCCGTAGTCGACACCCACGTCGTGGGCCATCTGCTCTGAGGCGTCGGGCCCGAGACGCTCGAGGGCCATCTCCAAGAGTGCGACGAGCAGGGCGTCGCGTCGCATCGAGCCACCGACGACGAGCGTCTCGTCGACCACGCGGTAACCCTTGGCGGGCCGACCCACGGTTGATTTCGGCAGTTTGTCGAAGGTGACGTAACCGCCCTCGGTCAGTCGTTCGAGGTGGTGGCGCACGACGTTGGCGTGCACCTTGCAGTGTGCGGCCATGTCTGCCGCGGTCGCGCCGGGGTTCTCGCGCAAGTAGAAGTAGATCTTGCGCCGGGTGTTGTCGCCAAAGGAGTGCGTGAGACTCGTGACCGTCGCGCTGAAAAGGGCCGGGTCGACCTCGTTTTCGCTTTGCCCCCTTGACATACAGAAAGTCTACGAGTCCTGCGCCGAATTACAACGGTAACCTCAAGAGACCAACGTTAGGAAAGCGCTTCGTGGCACTCGACCCCACACTTCGCAATGAAATAGGCCAAATCATCGAGCCCCAGCTCGTGCGGACCCTCGACGAACTGGGGTTTCTCGCGGGCGTCGAAGATGTTGACGGTGCCGTGCGCGTTACCCTGGCGCTTCCGGTCACTGGGTGGCCCAATCTCGCGGTGATCGAGGCGTCGATCGAGGCGGTCGCGCCGGGCGCGACGGTCGTCGTGCGCGCGATGAACGACGAGGAGAAACTAGGCCTTCGAAACTTTCTGCGAGGCGCCATGGCGGGCGACGCGCACGCCGGCCACGGTGACGCCGCACCGAAATTCCTCGACAAACTATCCAAGACTCGGGTACTGGGCATTTCCTCGGGCAAGGGCGGCGTGGGAAAGTCGTCGGTGACGATCAATCTCGCCATCTCGCTCGCGGGACTCGGTTACCAGGTTGGCGTGCTCGACGCCGACGTCTACGGCTTCTCGCTGCCCAAGATGCTCGGCGCGTTAACCGATCCCATCGTGCTCGGTGACACGGTCATTCCCACGCTCGCGCACGGCGTGCGCTGCGTGTCGATGGGCTACTTCGTGCCCGACGAACAGCCCGTCATTTGGCGCGGACCAATGCTGCACAAGGCAATCGAGCAGCTCGTCACCGAAGCATGGTGGGACGAGCCCGACTTCTTGCTCATCGACATGCCACCAGGCACCGGAGACGTCGCACTTACCTTGTCCGAGGTCTTGCCACGCATCGAGATGTACGTCGTCACGACCCCCCAAGCCGCCGCCCAACGTGTGGCGCAACGCTCGGCCTACGCGGCGCGCAAACTAAAGCTGTCGGTGCGTGGGGTCATCGAGAACATGAGCTGGTTCACCGGTGACGACGGCACACGCTACGAGATCTTCGGTGCCGGCGGGGGACAGCGCATTGCCGAGGAGCTTGGCGTGGCGCTGCTTGGTCAGATTCCCTTGGAGATCAAACTTCGCCAAGGCGGCGACAGCGGTGCACCGGTCGTCGTGACGGACCCGCAGAGCGAAGTCGCCCAGGCCTTTGTGGCTCTCGCCAAGGCTGTCGCCGCACAGGGTCCCGCGCGGGTCTATCGTCAAGAACTCAAACTTGTCTAACGCCCGGCGGGCGATGGTTCGGGCATCCGTGACGTCTGCCAAAATACCGCATTCACCATCGGGAATCTGCTGATCCATTATCTCGATGGTGACGCCGTAGTGACATGCTGGTCTGAAAGAAGAGGGGGATCATGGAGTTACAAGGAAAGACCGCGGTCATTACGGGTGGGGCGAGCGGTATTGGACTGGCGACCGCGCGTCAATTGGCGTCGTCGGGGGTGAACCTCGTCCTGGGCGACATCGAAGACGCCGCGATGCACACTGCACTGACGAGTCTTCGTGATGACGGCGCAAGAGTCGTCGGGCTGCACTGCGACGTAGCGCGAGAAGAGGACGTCGCGGCGCTTCGTGATGCGGCGATCAGTGAGTTTGGTGGCGTGCACGTTGTCTTTAACAACGCGGGCGTCGTGGGCGGTCCCACGATCGGCACGCCGAAGAAGGTCTGGGACTGGGTGCTCGGCATCAACATCAACGGCGTGGTCAACGGCATCAACGTCTTCGTGCAGTATTTCTTGGATCAGGATGAGGGCCACGTCGTGAA
>PKZI01000194.1 GCA_003133005.1 Acidimicrobiaceae bacterium
GGGTGGCGAAGTACAATCAGTTACTGAGACTCGAGGAACAGCTCGGCGATCAGGCCCGTTTTCTTGGTGCAGCGTCTTTGTCGGGGGCGGCAGGTGTCAGTTACTCATAACGTCACAACAAAAACTCAGAACCGATGGATGTTTCCATTGTCGCTCGTGACCGCAGCCGCTCTCTTGGTGGTGTGGTTTCCTCTCAGCACGCTCTGGCACCAACAAAGCGAGATTGACGCGGCGAATTCCCAGATAGCGTCAATTGCCAAACAAAGTCAAGACCTCAAAGATCAAGCGCGCTCGGTGTCGTCGAAGTCTGCCGAGGAGATGCTCGCGCGCTCGCAGTATCAACTGGTTTCGCCAGGTCAAAGTCTCATCCAGGTGCTGCCGGGCGACGGCGCGGGTTACGTCGCGCAAAGCGCTGGCGATCCGGGCCTGCAACCGTTAGTCGCACCCTTGTCGTTGACCTCTCTCAACGCCGCGGCGAGGACGACGGCGGGTCATAAGAGCAGTCACGGGTCGTTCTCGTCGTTCGCCTCGCGCTTCGTACGCACCTTAGAATTTTGGCGTTGACCTTCCGCGACGCTTCACCTGAAGACATGACGACGATCGAAGATCTCGTGGGACGTCCCTTGTCGGGACGTTGCGCAGTTGTCGTGCGACGCGAAGACGGTCGTCCCGTCGTCATTGAGAATGAACCGCACCTGCGCGACGGCACACCGATGCCCACGCTCTTTTGGCTCGTCGACCGTGAGCTACACGATGCCGTGAGTCGCCTCGAGAGCAATGGTGGCGTACACCGCTTCGAGTCGCTCGTCGACGCGACGCAATTGCAGCGAACGCACGACCGCTACGCGCAACGACGACTCGCGGCAACGATTCAGCGGCGCGGCGTCCAAGCGACGGGCGGCGTTGGCGGCACCAGGGTGGGTGTGAAGTGTTTGCACGCGCACTTGGCGAATTTCCTCGCTGGTGAAGAGGACCCCGTAGGTGAACTTGTGGCGAACGAAGTGCAGGTCCCGGCCGTGCACGTGGTCGACGTGCGTGGGTGAAACCGTAGCCGCGCTGGACTGCGGTAGTAATTCGACGAGGCTATTGATCGCCACCCATGACGGGGCGTTGCGACGCCAAACGCATATCACTCGCTTGAGCGAGGGAGTTGACGCGACGATGACGTTGCGTGAGAGCGCGATGCAGCGAACGTTCGACACGTTGGGCGAATATCGCGTGCTGATGAACGAGGCGGCAATTGACGAAGGTCTGTTAGTAGCGACGTCTGCTGTGCGCGACGCGCAGAACGGCGAAGAGTTCCTCACGCGCGCGCAACACGTGGTTGGTGTCGATGCGCGAATTCTCGACGGTCACGAAGAGGCGACCCTGTCGTATCGCGGGGCAACGTTGGACCTCGATCCCGACCCACGACCAACGATGATCCTCGACATTGGCGGTGGATCGACCGAGATGGCGCTGATGCGCGGTGACACCCTCTCAAGTTTTTCGATGCAACTGGGTTGTGTGCGAGTGAGTGAACGCGCATTGGGCGGCGGCGTCGTCGACGAGATGGCCGACGCGCGCGCGCGAGCGATGATCAATGCCGAACTCGACCGCGCCTTTGCATCGGAGCCGGTTTTTAGCGAAGTGGCTGGCGATATCCGTCTCATTGGCCTTGCGGGCACGGTCGCGACGCTCGTCCAACTCCAAGGGGGCATCGCGCACTACGAACGAGCGCTCGTGCATCATCAGCGAGTGACGCGAGATGACGTTGAGAAATGGCGTGACACGCTGGCCCGCGAGACGCCCCAGGAGCGCTTGGGCCATGTGGGAATGGTGCGTGGTCGAGAAGACGTGCTCACCGCGGGGCTCTACGTGCTCGCAGCGGTCATGGACCGACTAGAAGTCGACGAACTGCTTTCCTCAGAAAACGACATCCTTGATGGCATTGCGATGGCACTCCTCGCTAATGTGCGCTGAGTGAACGTACCTGCAACGATGGAACAGTGAGGACACGGCTGTGGTGACGACGCGCGGCAGCATCTATTCGCCCATCTCGCTGCACGGGCGTCGCATCGTGCTGCGCACATTGACCGAGAACGACTACGACGGCTGGCTCGAAGTACGAGAGCGCAATCACGAATGGCTCCTCAAGTGGGAGCCGCGTTCGGCGCACTCGTCGCACCTGGCCGAAGACCAGCGAAGTTTCGTGAGTCGATGCGCTATTCGTGAACGCGAACGTCAGATGGGAACTGGCTACGGCTTCGGAATCTTTTACGAAGGACGATTCGTCGGCGAGCTCACGCTTTCTTCAATCCAGCGCGGCCCGCTGCAGTCGGCGTATATCGGTTACTGGATTGACCAGGCGGTCGCCGGCCGCGGACTGATGCCCGAAGCGGTAGTGACCATTCTGCAATATGCCTTCGAGACGCTTCGACTTCACCGTATCGAGGTCAACATCATCCCGCGCAACGCGCCTTCTCGTCGCGTCGTCGAGAAGTTGGGACTTCGATTCGAGGGAATCGCCGAGCGCTACCTCGAGATTGACGGCGCGTGGGAGGACCACGCCCGTTACGCGATCACCGCTGAAGAATGGAACGATCGCGCCCCCCAACTGGTAGCGGACTGGCTGCTACCACTCGTCGACTAAACCGCCTCGAGCGTCCGCCCGCGGTACTCGTGAAGTTCCGCCGTGCGCAGGTGACCACCGAGCGCACTCGCGATGCTGAGTCCACCGAGCGAGCCGTCGCGCGGCAAGACCAGGAGATCCTCAGAATCACCGCGTGCGAGGACGAGTCCTTGGAGGCGGACCTCGCGCGACTGAGCGCGCACGGTTGGAAGATCGACCCCCGCGACGCATTCGACGACGGGATTCTCGTAGCGAGTTTTCGAAAGTTGTCGAAGATCACTCAACATGTTGCGCGACACGTTACGTACTTTTACCGACGATCCCGCGACGTCATCCCACTGCACGCTGACCGGGCGCACGTCGAGTCCGATCCGATCAGCGAGGAAGAAAATCTCCGCATCGTAAGCGAAACGGTCGATCATCCCGAGCAACCCCAAAAGTCGTGCGGCGCCGAGCTGAAACCCCTTGCAACCGCACTGGGTGTCGCGAATGGTCGTGCGGGCGTAGTGACGGACGAGCGAGTGAAAGAAGCCGCCCGCGATGGTGCGAAGCGGTGACTCATAATTGATACGGCCCTTCGTGGTACGCGAACCGGGCGCGAGTGGCGCTTCGTCGAGTGCACTCAATATCGCGGGGAAGTACGAAGGACGAATGGCCATGTCCGCGTCTGCGGCGATGACGTGCGCTCCGCGTGCCAGGGCGATTCCGAGGCGAACCGCCGCGCCTTTTCCATAGTTCATTGGCTGTTGCACGAAGAGCCGTTCGGGGAGATGGCCGTAGACGTCGTGTGCGGTGTGGAGGGTGTCGTCGCTCGAGCCGTCGTCAACAATGATCACCTCAGTCGAATTGACGCCCAACTGGTCAAGTACGGGGCGCAGTCGCTCGAAGCCGTCGGCGAGACGTTTCGACTCGTTGTACGCCGGTATGACGATTGAGGTGGATATCACCACGCGACATCTCTCACGGTCGCGCGGCGCCAATTAGTCCGAACGTGAAAATTGGCGCGAGACTTACATCGGTACCGCTGTGCGCGGCGGCGATGATCGTGCTCGTACCCCACGGACCGCTTCCCACGTACATCACGACGTGGTCAACCTCGCTGTCACCATCGAGGTTGTAATAGAACAGCAGGTCACCGGGTTGCAGACTGGTGAGGGGAATGTGGTGCAGCGCGGGCCACTGGCTTTCGGTGGTGCGCGGGATGCTGAACCCCGCTTTGGCCCACGCCCACTGCACGAGTCCCGAACAGTCGAAACCGCCGCCGGGCGTCTCGCCGCCCCACACGTACGGCACGCCGATCTGACTTTCCGCTGCCTTCACCGCGGCGAGACCTTGAGCCGATCCGGCGGCGGTTCCCGAGACAACGGTCGGCAGTGCCGCTTGGATGGCGTCGATGACCTCGTTCGCGGCGTTCTGACCACCCACCGCGGACGCGGCCGCGACCGCTGCTTCTTCGGCCGCGGTATCGCGCTTCTTGGCGGCGGCCACTCCTGCCCTGATCTCATAGTTGATGATCTCGGTCTTGAGCGTTTTCGTGACGACCGTGAGGGTGGCGCGCGTCGCGTTCTCGTTTGCGACGTTCTGAGCGAGAAGATGCTTGATGACGACGGTTTGGTGTTGTGCCTTACCGCGTTGGGTCGCGACGTCCGCGATGGTGGTATCGAGCGACTTCTTCTCGCGTTCGTAGGTCGCCTTCAGTTCCGTGAGGTTGCCAATGACTTCATCCTCGTAGACCTTGCGCGCGTCACTATTGGTCACGTTTTGATTGAAGAGGGAGAGAATCTGCGCGTCCGCGGCGCCGTAGACGTAGGCTCGCACGATCGCGGTGACCATCTTCTTCGTGGTAACCACAATCGCGCCGCGTTTCGTCACTTCCTGGGACTGAAGTTTGACGATGTTGGCGTTCAGATTCGCGAGGGTGGCCTGGTCGGCGTCGTATGCATTGGCCGTTATTTCCGATGTTTTCTCTTGTTGTGACAATTCATTCGAGAGATTCGCGATTTCGGCTTGGGTCTGGGCGATTGTCTGCGCTCCCGCCGAGAGTGGAGTGAGGAGTTGGAACAAGAGCGCAGCGCCAACCAGAAGAAGGGGAGTTGATTGAGCCGCGCCCGAGCGACGCACGCGAATCATCAAATAAGCCTACTGAGCGAACTTAAGAAATTCGGGAGAGTGCGCTCGCCATGTGCGTTACGGTTACAGCGCAACATATACGCGTGGGGGCGTAGCCCAATTGGCAGAGGCAGGGCGCTTAAACCGCCTCCAGTGAGGGTTCGAGTCCCTTCGCCCCTACGCGTGTTTTTCGACATTTTCGAGGTCTGATTCTTTAGTAGCGTTGCCCCCGTGGCTAAAAGCGCAACAGGAAAATGGGTAAGCAGGGTCGGCGCGGCCGGAGGCGGCAAGGCCTATAAAAGGACGCGCCCGAGCAACTACTACGGGATCATCATCGTGATCGTCGTGCTCGGTCTTGTCGCGACCGCCCTCGCGCGCTACGACTACGAGCACCCGTCAAAGAAGGCCGCCGGTGTCGCGCCGCGAATCGGTACGACGTGGTACGGCGCCTTGGCCATCGAGTCGTGCGGAAAGACGCTGCCGTATTTGACGGCCGACCCCACGAACTCCGGCGGCTTCAAGGTCGAGACGGACAACGTCATACAGCTGGACCCGGTTTCTGCTGCTGACTCGGGAAAGAACGCGACGATCGCGCAATTCGCGAACGAGTACCCCGGTCTCATTGCAAGTTCGATCGAATTGGCTGTTCCGAACACCAAGGGCGCGGCAGTGAGCTCCACGACCTACAAGAACGGCCAGAGTTGCCCGTCGACGTCCAAGTACGCGGGCCAGACGGGACAGACCGAATACGCCTATTGGACATCGCTGTCCCAGAAGACGCCCACCATCACGACGAATCCCGGCACCATCAAGTTCGCGCAGTACTTACGGGTGACCCTGGCTGTTGATCCGAAGGGTGTTACGCCGACTGCGCCGTCCCAGACCACGGTGAATGAGATGTCGGCCTCGATTATTTCGAGCGTCAACACGACCACCACCACCGCGAGCACTGCGACAACGACGACCACGATTGCGGGCACGACGACGACAACCGTGCCGACCACAACCAACACGAGCGCGACCACCACGACCACAGCCAAGGGCTGATTTGAAGGCGATCATCTTGGTCGGCGGAGAAGGTACACGACTTCGACCCCTCACCTACGAGATGCCCAAGCAGATGCTTCCTCTGGTGGGCGTGCCGATGATCGAAACGGTGTTTACGACCCTCGCTCAACATGGCATCACCGACGTGGTCTTGTCGCTCGGTTACTTGCCCGATCGCTTCATCGAGGCGTATCCCCACGGTGAGGTCGCGGGTGTGCGTATCAGTTACGCGATAGAGCCCGAGCTACTGGACACGGCGGGCGCCATCCGTTTCGCCGCGGATTTCGGAAACTTCGACAGCACCTTTCTCGTGATGAACGGCGACGTGCTGACAAACCTCGATATCACCAAACTCCTTGCCTTCCACCGAGATCGCGACGCTGAAGCGACCATTGCGTTGCACGAGGTTGACGATCCCAGTCGCTTCGGTGTCGTGCCCACGACCCCTGAGGGAAGAGTCATCGCCTTCGTCGAAAAGCCACCGCGTGACAACGCGCCGACCAATTTCATCAACGCGGGGACCTATATATTCGAACCCAGCGTTCTTGACCGCATCGCACCAACCGGGCGCGTCAGCGTAGAGCGAGTCACGTTTCCCGCGCTCGCGGCCGACGGCACGCTGTTTGCGATGGCTGACGACGCCTACTGGCTCGATACGGGCACGCCCGAGGCATTTCTCAGAGCCAACGTCGATCTCATGGCGGGACGAATTGGCGGGCACGAAGCAACTGGCGTCGTCGACGGTTCCTGGCGGGACACCAGCGCGGTGGTTGACACCAGCGCGCGATTGGTGAACGCCGTGGTGGATCGAGACTGTCTGATCGAAGCTGACGTGGTGCTCGAACGGTCCGTGCTGTTGCCTGGTGCGGTCATTGAGCGGGGATCGGTGATTCGTTCGTCAATCGTCGGCCCGCGTGCGGTCATTGGAAGTTTTTCCACGCTCGGCGCGACGTGCGTGGTGGGCGCAAATGTGCGCGTTGCGTCGCATTCCGAGTTTTCGGGTGATGTGCGTCTCGAGGCTTGATTCAGCGAAAAAGATCGCCGTTCGCTGATCGAATGACGTCATCGCTGATAGATCCCGGCCCGAAGTAGGAGGGGTCAAGCCCGCGCAGGATCGCGAAGGGTGTACCGCGTGCCTTGCCGAGCACCAAATTCGCCGCGCCCGCGATCTCGTCAACGATCGCCACTTCGGTTGCTTCGAGGAGTCGCCCGTTCGCGTCCGTCGTACCTCGCAGATCAAGAATCGGTTTGATCCCCGCCGAACCAAGCGCGACGTCGGTCACCCCATTTCGCCAGACTCGTCCAAACGTGTCGGTGATGACGACGGCGACGTCCACCTCTCGCCGGCGTCGCAGCTCTGCACGTAGTCGCCGGGCGCTCTGGTCAGGGTCCTTGGGCAACAGAACCGCGGTACCTTCATCCGTATTCGAGAGGTCAACGCCGGCGTTGGCGTTGATAAAGCCGTGGTGGGTCTCGGTGATGCGAAGCGGTCCACGCCGGCGTAGGACCCGCTTGGATTCCGCCTCCACGATCGCGATCTTGTGCTCCTCGGTGCCGTCGAACGCGACGACGCGGCCCTCGGCTTTTGAGACCACTTTGCTTGTCACAATCAGTAGGTCCTGGTTCTCGAGGGCAAGTTGTTGTCGACCCATCGCCTCAAGGAGCACGCTCACGAGCTCGTCGCCTTCTCGTATGGCACCCACGCCGGTGATTGGGATGATTCGAAGTTCGTTCACGCGAGCGCGGCCTTTGCGAGCTGTGACGCGTGCGACGGATCGGCCATCACGGTGGTGGTGACGCGCACATCGAGGCCTCGGCTGCGGATCGCCGATTCGAACGCACGGTCAGTCTCGTCGATGATGATTGAGCCAATCAGGCCGTCATAGAACGTGGCGACTCCCTCACAGGACACGTCGTAACCGAACTCACGCATCAATCGGTCGGCCGGCCCTTTCAGGGCGGCACCGTTGATGATCGGTGAGATCGCGACGACGTCGCCACGTCGCTCGCGCACCAGCTCGCGGACTTGCGGTACCTGGAGTATTGGGTCAATAGATATAAGTGGATTAGAGGGCGCGATGATGATTCGCGAACTCGTGCGCAGAGCGTTGAGCACTTCGGGCGTCGGTCTTGATTCCGTCGCCCCTTGGATGGTGATCGCGCGTACCTCGATGTCGTGGTGATACTTGACAAAATATTCCTGGAAACTCAAGGTTCCGCGTTCGGTCGCAAAGACCGTCGCAATGGTGTCGTTGGTGACAGGCAGAAGATCAATGTCGACGCCCCAACGCTGACAGAGTTCGCGCGCCACCTGCGTTTTGGTGGCGCCTTCGTCGAGCCGCTGACTTCGGTAGAGATGGGTAGCGAGGTCGCGGTCGCCGAGCCCGAACCACGATTCACCACCGAGTTCGTGAAGTTCTTTCATGACTCTCCACGACTCATCGCGTAATCCCCAACCCAGTTCATCGTTATTGAGACCGGCGAGTGTGTACGAGATGGTGTCAAGGTCGGGGCATATCGTCAGACCGTGCAACACGAGGTCGTCGCCGACGTTGACGACCGCGCAGAGCTCCTTGGGATCAATTTCATTGCGCAGCGCGCGCAAGAGCCGCGCTGCTCCCACGCCACCACTGAGGACCGTTATCACTTCCGAAACCTTAGGGGCGCATGGGTATCATCGAGTGTTGTGAGTTCAGCATCGTCAATTGTCGGTTGGCCGGGTAGCCCCTCGTACGTGGTTTTTCGTCTGGTCGACGGGGCATTCGTCACCGTCGAAGAGAGTGGCGACCTCGAAGAACGTCGTGAGTGGGCCTCAGTGTCCAAGATGGCGGTGGCCCTCGCGTTTTGCGTCGAAGTGGACTGGGGTCTGCACGCGATCACCGAGAACTTTGGACCTCGCGGTGCGACCCTGTCGAACCTGCTGAGTCATTCGAGTGGGCTCGGTTTGGAAGAGGGTGATCCCGTCGCGCCAGTCGCGACCAAGAGGATTTATTCGAACTTTGGTATCGACAACGCAGTTGACGTCGTGACAAAAGATGGTGACGCGGCGCAGTGGCTTGAAGACCGGGTCTTTCGGGGATTTGGCATGAACGACACTCGTCTCGAGGGCCGACCTTCGGCGGGCGTGATTGGTTCCACCAAGGACCTCGCGCGTCTGGCCGTGGCGTGGTTGCGTCCTGATGGGATTGTAAAAGAGACCCGCGACCGGTTCATCAAGCCGTTTCTGCCGAACCTCGATGGTACTGTGCCCGGCTTCGGACGTTTCACGCCATGTCCATGGGGCCTCGGACCTGAGGTGCGCGGCGACAAATCGCATTGGATGGGCGACTGGCCGCCCGAGAGTTTTGGTCACTTCGGTCAAAGTGGAGCGCTCATGCTGCTCAACGCGCAAGAACAGATCGGTCTCGTGGCGACGAGCACCGAGAATTTTGGACCGTGGGCAGTGTCGTTGTGGCCTCGCTGGACGAGCGAAATGCGTGTCGTCGCGCTTGGTTCGTGAGCGATTCACCCTCGCTACGAGTGGCCCTTGACCTTGACGGCTCACTGGAGTCACTCGACAACACGATGGATGATCTGGCGGACGCGCTTAGTCGCACTGGTGAACTCACTTTGATTCGATTTCGCACCGTCAGCGGACCGCGTTCTTCGAATGAGACCAAGGTGACCTTTCGTCGATTCTGGTCACCCTTGTGGCGTCGCGGACTCGGTCCTCCAATAGAGCGACGCCTGCCTTCAGTGGACGCGGTGCACGTCGCCGGTTTTATGACGCCGCCCACGAAGGACGTGCCGCTTATCATCTCGGTCGATGACCTGCGTCCGTTTCGAGGCGAGTCACGCGCCTACCAGCGAATAAAGCAACTGCAACGCGCCGTCTCAGCTGGTGCGGTGCTAGTCGCGTCAAGTCGAACCGCGAGTCACGAGGTGCAAGAGGTTCTCTCACTGCACCGAAATCAGATAGTGGTCGTGCCCCCGGCGGTACCGAACGTCGAGCGAAGTGCCCACGGCGGGAACCTCGTGGTGAACGTCACGGGCCTCGACAAGCCGTTTCTTGAACTGGCGCCGGACCTGCTCACGTTTGTCAATGAAGTGGGCGCTGAACTTGTCGCGGTGACGAGTAGCGCGGTAGCGCAGCTCATTCGCTCGAGCGGGCTTGCAATCAGGGTGGTCGCACGACGCGACGCGCGCAACGCTCTTGGCGAGGCCCGAGTCGTCCTGCACATGTCCGACGGCGCACGATTTCCCTCTTTCGCGATCGCGGCATTGTCGGCGGGAGTGCCCACGCTGGCTCGATCGACGTCCATCAACCGCGAACTCTTGTCGGGAGCCGCGACACTCGTGTCGACTGATGAAGAGGTGCTGGCGGCGCTGCGCGACGTGTGGGCGAACGAGGCTCGGCGCGCCATTATGGTCGCCGCCGGACACGCGAGGGCGTTCGATTACGAGCCGGCGACCGCTGCGCGCGCGTACGTCACGCTCTATCGCGATGTCGTGCGAGGCTGGGGAGTGTGAAGCGCACCCTGACCATCAGCGTTGACCAGCTCTTTCGGCGCCATCCGGGTGGCATCGGAACCTACGTTCGAGGTCTCGCTGAGGGCCTCGCGTCACTTGACTCCGAGTTCGACGTCCTAGGAGTAGGTCCTCGAGGATCCGTGCCCAGCACGTTGGAGAAACTTCCGCTTCGTTATACGTCCGCTGGTGTTCCTCTTAACGTGCTCGCCAAAGTATGGCCTCTGATGCCCTTGGGCGTCGCGCGCGACTCGATGATCGTCCACGCCACCTCCATGACCGGACCTTTCGCGGGGGGAATGTCAGGTGCCGTGCACTCGGTCGCGATGCACGATCTGTTGTGGCGTGATCAACCGCAGTCCGCGACGCGTCGGGGCATCAAGTTCCACGAAGCCCGTCTCACGCTCATTCTTCGCCGCGAGGATTTGAGGATCTTTACGACGTCGCCGACACTCGCCGAACGGCTCAGCGCACTCGGTGTCGCGTCGTCGCGGATCCACTTCGTACGACTGGGTGTCGACGAACATCGTGAGCCAGCGGCGAGTGAAGAAGAAGTGGCGGCCCTCCTTCGCGCACGGGGTGTCACGGGTCCCTACACGCTCTACGCGGGGACTCGCGAACCAAGAAAAAACATTGGACGCCTCATCGCGGCACATCACGAGGCGCGCCAGCGGCGCCACGATCTTGGTCCACTCGTCCTCGTGGGTCCTCAAGGCTGGGGGGGAGTTGATACCGCCGACGCCATCGTCCTCG
>PKZI01000091.1:0-7339 GCA_003133005.1 Acidimicrobiaceae bacterium
GAGCCACCGATCTCGCCGATCATCATGACGGCCTTGGTCTCGGGGTCGTCCTGGAACGCGGCGAGACAGTCAATGAAGTTCGTGCCCGGCACAGGGTCGCCGCCAATGCCCACGCACGTGGTCTGGCCCACACCCTTTTGACTCAGTTCGTGCAGCGCTTGGTAGGTCAAGGTCCCCGACCTCGAAACAATGCCCACTGGCCCTCCGGGAAGCGCAATGTCGCCCGAGGTGATGCCGATGTTGCACTTGCCAGGGCTGATGATCCCCGGACAGTTCGGACCAAGCAGTCGCACGCCCGGGAACTCCTCGACGAGCCGGTTGTACGTCACCGCTTCGTCATGGGCGGGTATTCCTTCGGTGATGCAGACAATGAAGGTAATGCCACCTCGCGCCGCTTCGAGGATCGCGTCCGACGCGAACTTCGGGGGCACGACGACGAATGACGCCGTCGCGCCAGTGGTGTCGACCGCCTCTTTGACCGAATCAAAGACTGGAATACCTTCGACGTCGGTACCGCCCTTGCCGGGCGTGACGCCACCGACCACCTTGGTCCCGTAATCGCGGTTACGTAGTCCGTGGAACCTGCCCTGGCCACCCGTTAGACCCTGGACAATTACCTTCGTGTTCTCGTCAACAAAAATGCTCATCGTTCTTCCTTAGGCGTTCGCGAAGGCCACGGCCCGGCGGGCCGCGTCCAACATGGTTGGCTCGGTGATCAACTTCTCATTCAAGTGCGGCGCGAGAATCGCGCGACCCTCGACGGCATTGGTCCCGTCGAGACGCAGCACGACGGGCGCCGCGATCGAGACTCGGTTGAGCGCTTCGAGGACACCCTTCGCGACCTCGTCGACCTTCGTGATGCCACCAAAGATGTTGACGAAGATGACCTTCACCTTGGGGTCCGAATTAATTACCTCCATCGCCGAGGCCATGATGTCGGCATTGGCACCGCCGCCAATGTCGAGGAAGTTCGCGGCGGTCCCTCCGACCTGATTGACGACGTCGAGCGTCGACATCGCCAGACCCGCTCCGTTGGCGATGATACCCACGGTGCCGTCCAGTCCGATGTAGTTGAGCCCCTTCTCCTTCGCCATCTTTTCGCGGGGATCCTCGGTCTCGGTCGCGCGAAACTCCTCCCACTCGGGGTGACGAAACGACGCGTTCTCGTCGAGCGTCACGTTGGCGTCGAGCGCGTGCACCGTGCCGTCCGGGGTCAGAATGAGCGGGTTGATTTCTGCGAGATCGCAGTCGCCGGTCGTGTAGCAGTCGTAGAGCTTGACGACAAGTTCCGCCGCTTGCTCGCGCGCGGGTTCATCGAGTTCGGCCTCGGCGACCCAGCGCCGCGCGGTCGCGAGGTCGAGACCCTGCACGGGATCGATCGACAAGAACGCAATCGCGTCGGGGTTCTCCTCGGCGACGACTTCGATCTCGACCCCTCCTTGTGCGCTCAACATCCCCAAGTGCGTCTTGTTGGGCCGATCGAGCGTGAATGAGGCGTAGTACTCCTTGGCGATGTCACTTGAGCGCTCGACCCATAGTCGGTGCACGACGTGGCCCTTGATGTCCAGACCCAAGATGTTGCCCGCGTGCAACCGGACCTCGTTTTCGTCACCGGCGAGCTTGACGCCGCCCGCCTTTCCTCGTCCGCCGACTTTCACCTGTGCCTTGACAACCACGGGGTAGCCCACGCGGTTCGCCACTTCAACCGCTTGGTCGACGGTGTCCGCGATGTCACCGGGCGAGACCGCGATCCCGAAGCGCGCGAAGTACTGCTTACCTTGATACTCAAAGAGGTCCATTTACTTCCACTTTCATTGTTGTGCCGCGAGGCGGCGTTAACTACTGCAGTACTTCGCGAGAGTCCAGAGCGGATTCGAGCCAGATGCCGATTTCATCCAACGACGCGCCTGGCGTGAAGACGCGCGCCACTCCCGCCGCTTCGAGCGGGGCAATGTCGTCCTCGGGGATGATGCCACCCACGATGAGTAGTACGTCATCACGACCCGCCGCCTTTAGCAACGCCACGATGCGCGGCACCAAGACATTGTGCGCGCCCGAGAGAAGCGATAGGCCCAGGGCGTCCGCGTCCTCTTGAATCACGGCCTGGACGATCTGCTCGGGTGTCTGGTGAAGCCCGGTGTAGACCACCTCGAATCCCGCGTCGCGCAGGGTTCGCGCGATCACTTTCGCGCCGCGGTCGTGGCCGTCAAGACCCGGTTTGGCGACAACCACTCGATACGTGCGCTCCATCAGTGATTCAGCATAGGTCCGCCGCCGACACCCTTTCTCACGGGGTACCTACGAAGGCCGGTACTAGCGTTATTAGTCGTGACCACGATCTCGGCTCCCGAGCGCAGTAGCGCTCGCGCCCTTTTGTCCGCGGTCCGACCGCGCCAGTGGGTGAAGAACGTCCTCATTCTGGTCGCTCCCGGCGCCGCCGGCGTTCTCACCCACGACAACATCATTGGCCACGTGATCGTGGCGTTCATATCGTTCTGTGCCGTCTCTTCGGCGATGTACCTGTTCAACGATTTGCGCGACATCGAGGCCGATCGCCAGCACCCCAAAAAGCAATATCGAGCGATCGCCTCGGGCCAAGTATCCCCTCGGCTGGCCAGGAGTGCGATGCTGACCTTGTTAGTCGTGGGATTCGCCCTCCCCTTCAGCCTCGCGGGGCCGGGGGGCTTGTTGCTCATCCTCGGGATCTATGTCGTGATCACGTTCTTGTACACCCTTTGGGTGAAGGAACTTGCCGTGATCGAACTGGTCTCTGTCGCCAGCGGCTTCTTTCTTCGCGCCTACGCGGGCGCGGTGGCGTGCCATATATATGTGTCGTCGTGGTTTCTCGTGGTGGTCTCCTTCGGCGCTTTCTTTCTCGTGGTGGGTAAACGATCGAGCGAACTCGCCCACGTCGGTGCCGGTGCCACCCGCAAGGTTCTGGCGCAGTACACCGCGGAGTTCCTCCATTCCGCGCTCACTCTGAGCGCGACGGTCGCGGTGACCGGGTACTGTCTCTGGGCCTTTGACACGTCGTCAACGGGGCTCTCGTCAATTCGCCATCACGTCATCCCCATTCGACTCACCGTGATACCAGTGGTGCTCGCGATCTTGTTCATCATGCGAACGTCCGAGTCAAGCGACGGACAGTCACCGGAGGATCTGTTGCTCAAAGACCGCACGGTCCAAGCACTGCTCGTGGTATGGGCGGGACTACTCGCCTTGGGTATCTACGCGTGACTCGCGCCACGTTCTTCGGCTGGGGTCACACGAGCGCGAGCGTCGCCTCACTCGCGAACCCCGACAGCGAACAAGCAGTACGCGAACAACTCGCGACCACGTCACCCATGATTGCGCGCGGGCTCGGCCGTAGTTATGGTGACGCCGCCCAACTGAGTGGCGGACTGGTTCTCAGCAATCTCGGTCTTCGCGACGTAGGCGACATCGACGACAAGGGTGTCGTCACCCTCGGTGCGGGTGTTTCAGTTGACGACCTCCTTCGAGTCTCAATCCCCCAAGGTTGGTTCATTCCCGTGACCCCAGGGACGCGTCAGGTCACCATTGGCGGTGCGATCGCGGCCGACGTGCACGGAAAGAACCACCACCGCGACGGGTCCTTTGCGAATCACGTACGTGAGATGAACGTCGCCACGCCGACGGGAACGTTTCGCGTCTCGCCCTCGAATGACCCCGACCTGTTCTGGGGCACGGTAGGGGCCATGGGACTCACCGGCGTCATCACGTCCGCCACCATTCAACTTCTGCGAATTGAGACCGACCAGATCCTGGTTGACACGCAACGCTTCGCGCACCTCGACCAAGTGATGGCCGCCATGGCCGAACGCGACCATCTTTACCACTACTCGGTCGCCTGGGTTGATTGCATGACGCGTGGTGCACACATGGGCCGGGCGATTCTCACGCGCGGCAATCATGCCGCAGCGAGCGACCTCGAGGAGGTCAACTTGACGGCACCGCGTAACGCACGACTTGGTGTCCCCTTTGACGCACCGAGCGGGCTGTTGAATCCGCTGAGCGTTCGAGTCTTCAACGAGTTGTGGTACCGGTCGGCTCCCAAAGACCGTGAACGTGAACCGCAGGGACTTTCGGCTTTCTTTCACCCCCTCGACGGCGTGCGCGACTGGAACCGCCTCTATGGCAAACGAGGTTTCGTGCAGTACCAATTCTGTGTCGCTGACGCCGCGAGCGACACGATTGGCAACGTGATCAATCACCTGTCATCGTCGCGCGTCGCGAGTTTTCTCGCCGTTCTCAAGCGCTTCGGTCCGGGGAACGCGAGCCCGCTCTCGTTTCCGATACCCGGCTGGACGCTCGCGCTCGATCTTCCCGTCGGCGCGCCCTCGCTGCCGGGCGTGCTCGATGATCTCGACGAAATGGTGCTCAACGCCCAAGGAAGGATTTATCTGGCCAAGGACGCGCGGCTCGCACCCGAGCATCTTCGCACCATGTACCCACGTCTTGATGAGTTTCTCGCGCTGAAAAGTCGCGTGGACCCCGCGAATCAAATGACGAGCGATCTTGCTCGCCGCCTCCAAATAGTAGGAAAGTGAGTATGGAAAACGCATTCGGACAACCCCAGAACGTCGTCGTGCTAGGGGGCAGCTCGGATATCGCGCGCGCAATCACGAAGAAACTCTGCGCGCAACGTACCCACACCGTGGTCCTCGCCGGACGAAATCAAGAGTTGCTCGATGTCGCCGCCGCAGAAGCCCAGGAGTACGGCGCGACCAAGACCGACACGGTGCTCTTTGACGCCACCGACGTCACGAACGCCGCGCGCACGGTAAGCGACGCGTTCGACAAGGTGGGCGAACACGTCGATCTGGTCGTCGTGGCGGTAGGCCTGCTGAGTGATCAACGAGCCATCGAGAACGACGCGACTGCGGTCCAAGAGAGCATGAACGTCAACTTCACTTGGCCGGTGGTTGCGTTGGCTGAGATTCGCCGACGTCTCGTCGCCCAAGGCAGTGGTCGCATTCTCGTGATCTCCTCGGTCGCCTCAGTGCGAGTACGTCGCACGATGTACCTCTACGCTGGCGCCAAGGCGGGTCTGGACCGGTTGTGCCAAGGGATTGCGGACTCACTCGAAGGAACGGGCGTACGCCTGCAATTGCTTCGTCCCGGCGTCGTGCGTTCACGAATGACCGAAGGCCAGAGCCCCGTTCCGTTCACCACCGGCGTCAATGAAGTCGCCGAGAACGTGATGCGCGGTCTCGCGAGCGGCGAGCGCGTCATTTGGAGTCCTCCACTGCTGCGTTGCGTCTTCGCGGTGCTTCGCCATCTACCCGCGCCCGTGTGGCGAAAGGTCACCGCGGACCGTTAACCCGCCGAGGTGGATTTCTTTTTCACGAGTTCGTTGCTGCGCAAGCTCATGGTGAAGAAGTCGCGATTCCACCAGGACTCGAAGTAACGCGACCCATTCGGCATCGAACTCAACAGCGCAGCGGCGTTGGCGCCATTGAGCGGCGCACCCAGTGGACCGCGATAGGTCGAGTACTGCACCCAGCCGGTATTGATGTCGAGTTGCATGCCGCGCACGGCGCCCGCGCGCACTAACACGTTCGCCAGATCACTGATCGACAGCGCCGGCCCACCCACGTAGACGATCGCGCCATCCTTCGTGACCCCAAGCCCCGAGCGCCAGACGTTATAGCTGCCGCCGAGTGTCTTTCCCCACTTGTCCGAGTTCTGGTTCTTGAGTCCCTTCGCCGCTTTGCCATCATTCACGATCAGGTCGAGATTCTGGCGAACGGAGGCGACCTGGTTGGACATCCAGACCTGCGTGCCCCACGCGCCCAGCGTCATCGTGCCGTCTTTGTAGATCACGACCGACGCGGCATTGTTGACGAGCGGCTTGACGTTCTTGCCATCGGTGTAGTAGCCGCCGTTGGAATCTTGAATTCGAAAGCCCGCGTTAAACGCCGCCACCAGCGTTGTGCTCGCGCTCGCCGAGATGGGCGCGCTGTACTTATAGGGACCCCCGCCGGGAATATACGACCCCGAATACAGCTGCGCCCTTAGCAACGTGGGATCCATCCAGGCAACGCCGACGACGTAGCTCGTGTGCACGGCGTCGGGACGCACGAACGCTTCGTAGACCGTGGGGACGCCATTCGCGGTCTCGCGACCCGCGACGTGCCACACCCCTTCACCCGGCAACGGGTGCGCCGCGGGCGAGACGATGTTCTTGGGAGCGGGAAGGTGACCGCCCGTGGGTACCTTGACCGCGGTCGGTCCGGATCCGAACGACGAGATGGAAGGCGCACCGCCAACCTTTGGTGGGTTGAGACGATACGCCTCGGCTTCAATCCAAGTGACGATCGAACCGAATCCGTGGCCCCGACCCCACTCGGCGGCGCGCGCCGAGAGCGACGTGCCGTTACTCGGATTCGTAAGCGCGGCGACGAAGGTTATTGCGTAATAACCGAAGAGGGCGATCACCGCGACGGCGACAATGACGATGGTTCGACGAATCCAGTACACCTTTTGGGGGTGACGCGGAATTTCGGGCGTCGCCGGCGGTCGATAGGCAGTCCGGCGAGAAACCATGATGAGCCATTCTGACACCTCACCGCCCGCGGTCCTAATTGAATGCGTCGCGTCGTGCCAGCGCCAACAACTACGCGCGATGCAGTGGTGTCATGGCGAGCACGAGTTGTTTGGTGCCGTGTTCGTCGAAATTGACGGCCGCTCGACTGTGCGATCCTTCGCCCTCGACGCGTAACACCACGCCCTCGCCAAAACGGTCGTGCACCACGCGCTCACCCACCACGAGACTCAGTTTCTCTGCACCCGTCGAGCGCACCGGTGGTGCCGTGCCGGTACCAAAGGCGCGGCCCTGGGCGAATTCGCTACGACGACCAACGAAACCGTCGTCGTCGTGATCGAAACTCGAACGTCGCATGGGCATCGCCGTAGAAACGTCGTAGATGAGCTCCGGAGGGATCTCGGTCAAGAAGCGACTCGCAATCGCGTCGACTCGTTGGCCCCACTTCGTTCGACTCCACGCGTGCGTGAGTATCAGATGTTGCATGGCGCGCGTGATGCCGACGTAACAAAGGCGACGTTCCTCTTCAAGCTCCGCTTCGTCGGCGAGAGCGCGACTATGAGGAAAGACCGTCTCCTCCAGACCCGTGATAACGACGGCCGGGAACTCGAGGCCCTTCGCGACGTGCAGGGTCATCATTGAGATGGCCCCCGCGCCGCCGTCGAGGTGATCGGAGTCCGCGACCAACGCCATTCGCTCGACGAAATCGAGCAACGTGTCGTACTGCGCGGCCGCGGAGGCGAGTTCGCCGAGATTCTCTAGTCGCGAGTACGC
>PKZI01000091.1:7386-12744 GCA_003133005.1 Acidimicrobiaceae bacterium
GGTTCATTGATGACGCGACGCGCCGACGCCTCGTCGCGGGGGTTGACGATGAGTCGCGCAAAGGCCAACGCGTTCTTTATCTCCTTGCGGTCATAGAACCGCATTCCCGAAATGACGCGATAGGGGATGCTCGCACGCAGCATCTCTTCTTCGAGGACCCGACTCTGCGCGTTGGTCCGGTAGAACACCGCCATCTGATTCCATCCCAGCGAGGATTCGGTGCGCAGTCGTCGCAGTTCGCTCGCGATCCAACGCCCCTCGTCGTACTCGTCGCCGGCGCGATATAAGCGGATCTTCTCGCCCTGGTCGCCTTCGGTGAAGAGGTTCTTCGCGTGACGGCTCACGTTCTTCGCGATCACCGCATTCGCCGCGTCAAGGATCACCTGGGTCGAGCGAAAGTTCTGCTCGAGCAGGATCACCGTCGCGTCGGGGAATCGCTGCTCGAACTGCAGAATGTTGCGTACGTCCGCGGCGCGAAAACGGTAGATCGACTGGTCCGAGTCGCCCACGACGCACAGGTTGCGGTGCGCGGCCGCGAGCATGAGGACCAACTCGTTCTGAACGCCATTGGTGTCTTGGAACTCGTCGACGAGCAGGTACTTGAAGCGCTGGTGGTACGACGCCCGTACCTCGGGGTCGCGGCGCAACATCTCGACGGCGTTGAGCAGGAGGTCGTCGAAGTCCATGGCGTTCGCCACGCGCAACCGCGCGCTGTAGAGCGCGTAGATCTGAGCGACGCGTCGATGATGCGGGTCATCGCCGTGACCCCCGGCGTCGTAAGCCTCAGGCGAGAGCATCTCGTTTTTCGCGGCTGAGATTGCGGCGTAGACACTGCGCGGCGAGAGTCGCTTCGTGTCGAGATTGAGTTCTTTCATGATGCGCTCAACCGCGGTTTCGGCGTCGCCGGCGTCGTAAATGGTGAAACCTCGCTGGTAGCCAAGCACTTCAGCGTGAGCGCGCAACATGCGAAGACACGCCGAGTGAAACGTCGATACCCACATGCGGTCCGCGTCTTCACCAACGAGTTCGATCACGCGACGGCGCATCTCGTCCGCCGCTTTGTTGGTGAAGGTGATCGCCATGATCTCGTAGGGCCGCGCGTCGCCCGAGGCGAGAATGTGGGCGATGCGCCGCGTCAGTACTCGCGTCTTGCCCGATCCCGCGCCCGCGATGACGAGCAACGGTCCGCCACGTTGCAACACGGCCTCNNCTCGTCGACGGGACCGTTGCCCCAGAGCGACTCATCAGAGAACGGTGACCGGCTCACTCCCACTCAATGGTGCCCGGTGGCTTGCTCGTCACGTCAAGGGCCACCCGGTTCACGCCGTCCACCTCTCGAATGAGTCGGTTGGCAATTGACTCGATCACCTCGTAGGGCAAGCGGGCCCAATCGGCGGTCATCGCGTCATCGCTCGTCACGGCGCGAATGATGATCGGGTACGCGTAGGTGCGGCCATCTCCCATGACCCCCACGGTACGCACCGCGGGTAACACGGCGAAACTCTGCCAGAGTTCGCGGTAAAGACCGGCCTTTTTGATCTCGTCGACTACCACGTAGTCCGCGTTGCGCAAGATCTCGGCGCGCTCGCGCGTCACCTCGCCGACGATGCGAACGCCAAGTCCCGGGCCCGGGAAGGGTTGACGCCAGACGATCTCGGCCGGTAGCCCCAACTCCTCACCCACGCGGCGCACTTCGTCCTTGAACAGACTTCGCAGCGGTTCAACGAGTTCGAACGAAAGGTCCTCGGGCAGTCCCCCGACGTTGTGGTGACTCTTGATGTTCGCGGCGTGTCCCGAGCCGGACTCGATTACGTCGGGATAGAGCGTGCCCTGGACCAAGAAGCGAGGTCCATCACCGCCCTTACCCAGTTCGCGCGCGACGCTCTCGAATTCGCGGATGAAGAGTTCACCGATGATCTTGCGCTTCTTCTCGGGATCGGTGACGCCCGAGAGCGCCTCAAAGAATCGGTCTTGGGCTTTGACGTGGATGAGTTCCACCCCGAATTGACGAGTGAAGGTCTCTTCGATCTGTTCGCCCTCGTTCTTGCGCATGAGTCCCGTGTCAACGAACACGCACGTCAATTGGGTTCCCACGGCCTTGGTGACCAGGGCCGCCGCGACTGCGGAGTCGACCCCACCCGAGAGCGCGCATAGGACTTTTTCTGTGCCAACCTGTTTTCGAATCGCGGCCACTTGGTCTTCAATGATCGAGGTGTTCGTCCACGTCGGCGCAATCTCCGCGATGTGATGAAGAAATGTCGCGAGCAACTCTTGACCTCGCTCGGTATGCGCGACTTCGGGGTGGAACTGCACCGCGAAGAGACGGCGCTGCGCGTCTTCCATGGTCGCGACGGGCGCCTCGGGTGACGAGGCGGTCACCACGAATCCTTCGGGCGCGCGCGCAATGGCGTCGCCGTGACTCATCCAACAATCGGTCGACTGCGACCACTCGTCCATGAGTCGCGAGGGACCGCTTCTCGTGACGACGGTGCGTCCGTATTCACCCGCTGCCGTGTGCGCCACTTCACCACCGAGTTGTAATGCCATGAGCTGGGCGCCGTAACAGATCCCGAGAATGGGAATGCCGAGTTCGTAGATTGCGGGATCGAGCGAAGGCGCGGGGACCTCGTAGACCGACTTGGGTCCGCCCGACAAGATGATCGCCGCAGGAGCCTTCGCCTTTACCTCGCTCGCCGTGATGGAACTGGGAACAATCTCGGAAAACACGTGCGCTTCGCGAACGCGCCGGGCAATCAATTGCGCGTACTGCGCACCAAAATCAACGACGAGGACGTTCGAGGTCAATGTCCCATGCCCACGCCCTGGGAGCGTTGTAACTGCTTACCCTCCGTCTGCAGCGACGGTGCGAGCATGATCTCGGCCTTTTGAAACTCCTTTAACGTCTCGTAGCCCGTGATGGCCATCGTCGTACGAAGCGCTCCGAAGAGGTTCAGACGACCGTCGTTCTCGTGCGCCGGCCCGAGGAGGATCTCCTTCATCGTGCCGCGCACCTGGGTGCGAACACGTGTGCCTCGCGGCAACGTCGGATGAAAGGTGGCCATACCCCAGTGGAAACCCCGCGCGGGCGCCTCGACCGCACTGGTGAGTGGCGAGCCAATCATGACCGCGTCCGCACCGCACGCGAAGGCCTTGGCGATGTCGCCACCCTTGCTCATGCCACCGTCAGCAATGACGTGCACGTAGACGCCAGTCTCGTCGAGGTGGCGCATGCGCGCACCGGCGACGTCGGCGATGGCTGTCGCCTGGGGCACGCCGATGCCGAGCACGGCTCGTGACGTACAGGCGTTACCAGGTCCCACACCGACGAGTACGCCCGCGGCGCCCGTTCGCATCAAGTGCAGGGCTGCTTGGTAGCTCGCGCATCCACCCACAATGATGGGCAGTTCGAAGTCGCGGATGAACTTCTTCAAGTTGAGGGGTTCCACCGTCTTGGAGACGTGTTCCGCGGAGACGACCGTGCCTTGAATGACGAGTATGTCCAGACCCGCGTCAAGGATCGTCTTGGCCATCCACTCGGTGCGCGCGGGCGTCACCGACGCTGACGTCGTCACCCCCGCCGCCTTCATCTGCGTAATGCGCTCGGCGACGAGTTCGAGTTTGATGGGCTCAAGGTACATCTGTTGCATCCGGGCAGTTGCCTTATCGTCGTCGAGTTCGCGTATTTCTTCGAACAACGGCATGGGGTCTTCGTAACGAGTCCAGAGTCCTTCAAGATTTAGTACGCCAAGGCCGCCGAGTCGACCCAGCTCAATGGCGGTGAGCGGTGACATGGCGCCGTCCATCGCAGATCCGAGTATCGGCAGTCCAAATTTGTAGGCGTCAATCTGCCACGAGATATCGACATCTTCGGGGTCGCGCGTTCGTCGCGAAGGGACGATCGCGATGTCGTCAAAGCCGTACGCCTGACGAGCCGACTTATAAATGCCTATCTCTACTTCCGCCATCTGATCCTCCGCCTAGGAATTGGCAACCCCAAAAATGAGTGCGCTTTCCATCCAATCTACCGGAGGTTCCCCTCGTGGTCGTCGCTCACGCTCGGTTAAACGCCCAACACGATGCGCAGCAGCTCGGTCAACACTCGTGCCGTCGCACCCCAAATCAGGTCACCGGGGACACGAAAGAAGTGAATCGGCGAGAAACCATCTTGATCGGCGCCGGGACGCGCCGCCGTGCGCCGCCATCGCTCCTCGAGGAACGCGCCATCGGCGGCAAGGTCCGCGAGAGGGACGCTGAAGACCCGTTCGACCTCGCGAAGGTCAATGACGAGCGACGGGCGCCCCGAAAGCGTGCCCACAATGGGCCACATCATCGACGCCGAACCGAAAGTGGCGAGTGGTGTCAACCAAGCCTCCGGCGTCACCAGAGAAGGGGCGATTCCGACCTCCTCGTACGCTTCGCGCAGTGCGGTGTCGACCGCGCTCTCGCCGTGCTCACTGCGTCCGCCCGGCAGCGCCACATCACCGCGATGGCTCGAAAGCGTCCGTGCTCGGCGCGTCAACACCACTTGCGACTCACCCTCTTCTTCGAACAGTGCGACAAGAACTGCGGCGCGACCAACGAACGGACGCGCTATATCGTCGTTGACGACGGCAAAATCCACCGGTTCACTTGGAATTGGTGACGAAGCCAACAATCGATGAGCCGCGCCGAGTCGTTGACGAACAAGTTCGAGATTTAACCCTCGCCGCTCTCGTTCACTTAGTTTCGCCCAGGGCGCAAGTTCACCCGTCGTGATGTCGTCGGGTTCAGGAATTACTTGGGGATACTCGTGACCATCGAATCGTGGCGGCCGCACAGATTCAGGCCTCACATTCTCCCCTAGTGTTGTGGCGTCGCGAAGCGCGACGACAACCAAGTTTATTCGCCCAGCCCCCAAAACGAAGCCGGAGTCACCCCCATGAAATCCCTCGCTCGCATGAGCGTCCGTCGCCGGTGGCTGGTCCTCGCCACGTGGATCTTTGTCTTCATTGGCATCAACGTCGCGTCCCAAACCCTGGGGTCCACGTATTCGAACTCCTTCAGTCTGCCCGGTACTAACTCCACCCACGCACTTGATCTGTTGAAGCACGGTTTCAAGTCCAAGTCGGGTGACGTCGATCAAATCGTCTTCTCAGTCACGTCGGGGCACCTCGCAAACCACGAGCGCACGATCACAACCATGCTCGACGAGGTCGCGAAGATGACGAACGTCGGCAGCGTTACGTCGCCATTCTGTCCTTCGGGCACGTCGCTCTGTGCCGGCGCCTTCCAAGTGAACAAGAGCGGAACCATTGGTTTCGCCACCGTCAACTTCACGAAACAGGCGAACTTGCTCACCAAGACGCAAATACGCAACGT
>PKZI01000091.1:12820-12942 GCA_003133005.1 Acidimicrobiaceae bacterium
GTGGGAATTGACTACGCCCTGTTCATCGTGACGCGAAGCAGACAGAACCTTAAGCAGGGCATGACGACCGAAGAGGCAATCGTCACCTCGGTGAACACCTCGGGTCGCGCGGTGCTCTTCGC
>PKZI01000148.1 GCA_003133005.1 Acidimicrobiaceae bacterium
AGTTCGCGAATCGCGAAGATCCCGGCGTCGCGCAAGGACTTCGTCCGTTACTCCAACGTCGTCGCCTCACGTATCGTTACACCGCCCCATTTCATCTCGAACTCGCCATTGAATTCCTCGATGCGGGCGGTACGAACGTCATTGGATTTTTCATCACCCCAGTCGATGAACAGAACGTCCGTATCTATTCGAGTCTGTGGCGCGACGACCTCGGCGAATCGCGTGAACGAATGGCCGACGCTGTCGAGTTCGAGATGCAGGTCGTCGACGAAGACCTCTACGTGCAGTCGCGCTACGAGACACTGTCTCTCCCCCTTGACGTCACCGAAGAGATTCACACTCGCGCCGACAAGACGACACTTGAACTTCGACGTATCTTGAAGGACTTCGTCGCGTCGGTGAATACTGAGTTCGACGACTGACGCGACGAACTAAGCCGTTCTCGTCACCGACCGCGCCGCGTCACTCGTCGACGTTTTTGCCGCGCTGGTTGGAGCGTTCCACGAGCGGAAGTTCCGCGGCGGACAACCAATCGGTGCGTGGACAATTGAATTGCGCGTACATCGCTTCAATAATCGCGTCATAGTTGGCACGCCAACCTACGAAATCGCGCCACGCAGTGTCTCGATCCGTGATGAGTGGAACCCCACCGCGTTCGAGTCGAGCCAATACGATGTCGAATTCCGCTCGAGAGATGGTGATCGGCGTCTTCCAGTTCACCTTCGTCTCGTAGGAGATCTTGAAATAGTCAGCGATTCGGCGAAGATTGAGCCAGCCCGAACGGATGCAAAGTCCCGCGGTCGCCGAAGGCGCCAGATCGACCGCCGCGTTGAACAGCGCCGCCGCGTCCAGCACAGACGCCGCCGAACCAATCCATGTTTGATTGGGAGTTGGAGAACGGTAATAGTTCAAAATTACGAGCGTCGTTTGCGTCTCGCCGACCTCAATGAACCACTGTTCCCATTCGCGCCAGAGCTCATCGAGCAAGTCATACGAGTTGACGCTGTTGGCAATCTCGAGTATGCCCCACGGCGTCGCCGGTGCGCCCGCGCGAACCGAGAGCCGCGACACGGAAACTTCGCGTCGTTGAAACGCTGCGTAGAGCGACGGGATGAACGCAATGAGCAGCGCCAGCAATGTGAGTCCGAGACCGCCCTCGACGTAGACGAGCGAGGTCTGAGCGCCGTTCGTTCCGAATCTGGTGCCGGTAAAGATTGACGTGCCAGATATCTCGAACGCGCGCGAGAAGCTAGGGGCACCAGCGGCGACGAATCCAAAGCCGAATGCGACGTACGAAAGACCGAGCCACGTCGCTTGATACGAAAGCAGGACTATCGAAGGGAACAACGAAAGTGCCCGATCTCGTTCTTTGTACGTGCGCTTGGGACCGCTGAAGAGACGAAAAAAGCGGCCAATCAATCGAGAGACGAGACGACTTAGTCGGACACTCGCGGCGCGCGGAAGAAGAAACGTGCGGATGGCGGCATCGAGCACGAGCAGCTGAAGCCACAAACCGAGGGCACCCGACACGACCCGTATCCAAATTGCCACGTCACTCCTTATGGGGCTTCTTTCGGCTCTCCCCCGCGAACAGTCCCCGAATTCTACTGACCCCTCGTCGAATTCCGGTGCGCGAGCGTCAAACGAACCGCAGTTCTCGTCCGTAGCGCGCTGAGCGGGCCACGTATGCCAACCTAAGAGTGTGGACGAGAACAAACCGACAATAAAAGAGCTTGAGGAAACGATTCAAGAGCTCCGTGTCGAAAACGCGCGACTGAAAGAAGAGATTCGCCGCATCGAGCGCGAGCGTCACGAAGTGCCGCCGCACTACCTCTAAGGTTCCAACTTCAAACGACCGACGGTACGCTTTCATTGAAATCTCCACAGTGAAAGAACGCCATGTCTGAGTCAATGCCCGCAGCTTTCGTTGGTCACGGAAGTCCCATGAACGCCATCGAACACAATCGCTACACCAACGCCTGGTCGACGTTCGCTTCCCAAATTCCTAAACCGAGCGCCATCCTCGTGATTTCTGCGCACTGGTACGTGAATATCACCGCGATTACCGCCATGAAGATCCCTCGAACGATTCACGACTTCTACGGCTTTCCGACCGCACTCTTCGACGTCCAGTATCCCGCCCCTGGGGACCCCGAACTGGCCGAACGCGTCGCCGAAATCGTAAAGCCCACGTACGTGGGACTAGACAACGACAGTTGGGGCATCGACCACGGGACCTGGTCGGTGTTGGTACACATGTTCCCGCAGGCTGACGTGCCGGTACTGCAACTGTCGATCAACGCGCAGCTGCCATTTGAGTACCACTTCAACCTTGGCGCCCAGTTGCACGCGCTTCGATCGCAAGGAGTGTTTATCCTCGCGAGTGGCAACGTCGTGCACAATTTGCGACTCATCGACTGGCAAAAAGCCGGAGCGGGTAATGACTGGGCCCATCGTTTTGACGACGGCGTTCGATCAATCATGACGAGCGACGCATCGCAGCTCGCCACGAGCGAACAATTTGCCGACTACGAACTGGCCGTGCCAACTCCCGATCACTTCTTGCCCCTCGCGTACCTCGCAGGTCTCAGTGCCGCGGCCGGATCACCAACGCAGACGATCGTCGATGGCTATGAAATGGGTTCGCTCTCGATGACGTCCTACGAACTCGCGGGCTCCTAAGTTCCTCGTTTCGCCGCCTTTTGTGCGCGGTGCACGGACACGCCGAGCGCCACCGCACAAAGTGTGACCAGCGCCACCAGGGCGAGAAGGTTGAGCTGCCACACGATTCGACAGAACGCGACTATGCCGACGACGAGCATCACCGCAACGGTAATTTCGGGCGTGTCGCCCACCAAGAATTCCCACCAGAAGCGACCAAACGCCTTAAGGGCACGAATCGCGCGCGACCTCTCGGCGCTCATCGCGACACCTCGTTAAGTGCGAGGTCGCTTCGACGAAGATGCTGCACGAGCAGCCACGTCACGAGAAAATAGATTCCTACGAGCAAAGCGAGCCACGTGTCACCACCGGGCCAATGCACTCGCAGGCCCTCGCCGGTCCAGAACGTGCCGTAGCTCGTTAAAAGAATTCCTACACTCATCTTCATCGCGTTTTCGGGAACCTTCGTGAGTTGTTTGGCAACGGCGGCGCCAGTGACGCCAACGAGTACGACTGCGACGACCGAAACCTCCGCCGCAAGAGCAAGGCGGTGCGCCGAAGTGCCCAGGGTGATCACAGTAATTACGACCTCGAGTCCTTCGAGGAACACGCCCTTGAACGCGACCGCAAACGCCACCCCATCGCGACCGTCAGGTCGACCGAGCGTCTCGAGTCGTTCCACTGTTGAGCGATAGCGCTTATCCTCGTCGCTCTTCTCTTTGAGTCCACTGGCGCGAAGAATGGACTTTCGCAACCACTGCATGCCGAAGATCAGAAGTATGACGCCAACGACAAGATGCAGCGTGACGAGAGGCACTCGCACCAGCGCGGGTCCAAAGGCGGCGACCAGAAACACGAGGCACGCAAAGGCGGCGGCGGTACCCTCCACGCAAGAACGCCATCCACGCGTGTTGCCCACGGCAAGGACAATCGTCAACGCCTCGACCATCTCGACGGTTGACGCGAGGAACACTGCGACTACCAAGACCACAACGCTCGACGACACCATTGCAGCGAACATCGCTCACCTTTCGTCTCAAGCAGTTAGTTGACGTGCGATGAACGCGACGCCTCAATTTTCTTGTTTCAGCGCGCGCGTCGTCGAAGCTCGTCTTCCAACGCCGCGGGATCGAGCCCACGACTGTGCAACAACAAGAGTAGGTGAAACCACAAGTCCGCCGCCTCGCTGACAACACGCTCGTCGTCCTCACTCAACGCAGCGACGGCCAACTCAACCGCTTCCTCACCGACCTTTCGCGCAACTTTGGGTATACCTTCACCCAGCGTTCGCGCCACGTACGACGAGTCGTCACCGGACTGCGCACGTTGGAGAATCGTGCGCCACAGCCACGGCGTGAAACACGAAGTCGAGCCGTCGTGACAAGCGGGACCATCGGCATTGACGCGAATGAGGATCGCGTCTTCGTCGCAGTCCAATACCAACTCAACGACGTGCATCGTATTTCCAGAAGTTTCGCCCTTGACCCAGAGTCGCTGGCGAGACCGCGAATAGAACGTGACGATTCCTGTCGATTGCGTGAGTGCGAAAGCTTCATCGTCCATCCAGCCCAACATCAGCACCCGACCCGTCGAGTCGTCTTGAATGATGGCGGCTCTCAATTCCTCGCTCATGCTCGCTCCTTGGTTGGTCGAAGTTGTACGCCGAGGCCCTCAATCTCGCGGCGAAGTCCAGGAAGGCCCGAGGGATTCTCGTGGACAATAGACGCAATGAGGGCCGCGTCGGTGATGCGAAGGGCGTCAGCGATGTGCCGGGCCGATCCGGCGCCACCGGACGCAATAACGGGAATGCGAACCAATGCGCGAACCGCGGCCGTGAGTTCAAGGTCGAAACCCGTTCGTTTTCCATCTTGACGAATCGAGGTGAGCAGTATTTCGCCCGCGCCTCGCTCAGCCGCTTCGACCGCCCACGCGAGGGTTGGCGTGCTCGTAGCGACGCGCCCACCGTGGGTGTGCACCACTCCATCGCCGGCGTCAATCGCGACCACTACGGCCTGGCTCCCGTAGCGATCAGCAATATCGGTGATGAGGGTCGGGTCGGCGAGGGCGGCCGAGTTGAGTGAGACTCGGTCCGCGCCGGACTCGATTATTCGCGACGCGTCACGCACGCTTCGTACACCGCCACCCACGGTGAAAGGGATCTCGAGCACGTCGGCGACGTCGGCGACCACCGACGTCATCGTCTCGCTCTCTTCTGGAGTCGCCGCGATGTCGAGGAACACAAGTTCGTCGGCGCCGCCGGCGCTGTAATAGGCCGCCAACTCGACGGGATCGCCCACGTCACGCAGACCTACGAAGCTCACTCCCTTGACGACGCGTCCGTTCGCGACGTCAAGACACGGAATCAGACGAGGGAGAGGCATTGGCCCAAAAATTCAAGTCCGGCATCGCCGCTCTTCTCGGGGTGAAACTGGACACCGAGGAACGACCCGCTCTGCACCGCGACACTCAGTCCGTCCGATGTCGCGATCGTCGCGGGAGACTGCGCGACGAAACTGTGCGCGAAATAGTACGCCTCGCCCCATGGTTCGACGACAGCCCAACCGAGACGCGGAACGCGCTCCGCCTCGAGGCGGACGACGTTCCCTGGGACCAGACCCAAGCACGCAACACCACCATCCTCTTCGCTCGATTCAAGTGCGAGTTGCAATCCCAAACAAATCCCGAGTGTCGGCGCGTTCGCAGTGAATCGCTCGCGTAGGGCCGTCGAGGCACCTGTCTCATCGAGGTGCGCCATGGCGCTGCGTGCCGAACCGACACCTGGTAACACCACGTACGGCGCATTCGCAATGGTCCACGGATCAGCGCTCACCTCACTGGATTTTCCCACGTGCGTGATGGCCGCGCGCACTGAGCGCGTATTACCGGCACCGTAGTCCACGATCACCACGTCGCTCACAACGTTCCTTTCGTCGAACGAATCAGACTGCCGTCACGCGTCATTGCTTGGGCGAGGGCACGACCGACGGCTTTGAAGGCCGCTTCGGCAACGTGGTGATCGTTCTCGCCGGTTGCCGTGACGTGCAAGGTAATGCGCGCATTCTGAGCGAGCGAGGTGAAAGCGTGCGCGGCCATACCTGGGTCGGGCGAAATCGAGAGTGTCGCCGTTGCTCGCCCGGACAAGTCAACGACCGCGTGCGCGAGGGCCTCGTCCATAGGCACACGCGCCTCGCCGTAGCGCACCAGGCCACGACGATCGCCGAGTGCCTGATTGAGAGCATCGCCAAAGGCGATCATCATGTCTTCAACGGTGTGGTGCTCGCCCGTCTCGAGGTCCCCCACACCTTCGAGACGTAGATCCATCCCACTGTGAAACGCGAGTTGCTGCAGCATGTGGTCGTAGAAGCCCTGACCGGTGTTCACGTACACGCGGCCCTCGCCCGGCACGCGAAGTCGCACCGACAACAACGTCTCGGCGGTCGCGCGTCGCAGTCGAATCGACCCTGAAGGCGCCGGCGCACCCGTCAGCTCCGAGCGCAAGGCGTCGAGCAGAACGTTGTCATCGAGTTCGTCGCGCACGCTGATGCGAAGTCCCTTCGCGAACGCGCGTACCACCACGCCGTAAGGCAGGAGTCGGTCCACGATGTCTTGAGGATTGTCCATTGGTATGAAGAGGAAATTCGTGTAGGAGCGAAGCGGCTCAAGGCCAATGGCGCTCAACTCCTTGGAGAGGCGCTCGCGTTCTTCAATCTGGACACTGACATCCGGTGGCGTCGCGATCGCCGCGAGCGCGAGCGCCGCCGAGAGCGCGGAGACCGACAGCGGCGCCTGGCGCGATGTGATGACCGCCGTGTTTCGCGCACTCGCGACCGCGTAACCAACGCGCGCACCCGCGAGACCGTACGCCTTGGAAAAAGTGCGTAGAACTATCGCTCCACTCGAAACGCGGTCCAACGCGTCCACGCCCGCGTAGTGCGCGTACGCCTCGTCAATGACGAGTTGTCCGTTCACGTCAGGAATGTCGGGTAGCTCGCCAGTGGGATTATTGGGTCGACACACGAAGACGAGATCGGCCTTTTGCACGTCGTCAATGATCCGCGCGCCCGCCATGAGCGCCGCGAAGCGGTACATGGAATACGAGTCATTGGGAACGGTCGCAATCGTCCCGCCCTCGGCAAATATGCGCGCCAACAGAATGATGAACTCATCGCTCCCCGCGCCAATCGCAATCTGGTCGAGTCCCACGCCGTGTAGGTCGGCGATGGCTTGGCGCAACGTTTCATAACGACCTCGGTCGTATTCGTTCACGTCCGCGAGCGCGCGCGCGAGCGCCGCGGGTCGCGCGCTCGCCGGGGGTGTCGCGGGAGTATTGCCGTCGAAGCGAATGACCTGGCGCACGTCGAGGCCCATGTCGGCGGCGATTCGTTCATTCGACGGGGGCCACTGGTACGCGTCAAGTGGCTCGGGATTCTTCATCGCCGCGCCGTCGCTTTGTGGGCCGGCATATCCTCAAGGTCCGCGAGCGCTTCAATGGTGGGCGCGAGACGTTCGAGTCCCTCCTTGGTGACGCGCTGGACGGTGACGGTCTTCATGAAACCCTCAAGACCCAAGCCCCCCGTGGTCTTCGCCCAACCTCCCGTCGGCAAGACGTGATTTCCTCCCGTCGCGTAGTCGCCCGCGGGCACTGGTGAATACGGTCCCACGAAAACCGCGCCCGCGTTACGAATTCGTCCCGCGAGCGACTCAGCGCGCTCACCGAGCAGCGCCACGTGCTCGGCGGCGTAACCTTCGATTTCGGCGAGTGCCGCGTCAAGGTCGTCACCCACGCGCACGGTGAAGGCCCGAGAATCTGGCCCGTGCTCCATTTGGGCGGCGAGCTCTTGTTGGATAATTGTCTCGTCGTAGCCAATGTCCGCGACGACCACGATCTCACTGGGGCCTGCGGGCAAATCAATGGCCACGTCGCGGCTCACCAAAAGTTTTGCAGTATTGACCGCACCGCCGCCGGGACCGAATATCTTGTCGACCGGCGCGATCGACTCAGTGCCGTACGCCATTGCGGCAATCGCTTGGGCGCCACCCAGGGCCCATACCTCGTCGATGCCGAGCAACGCCGCGGCCGCAGCGACCGCGGGCGCGCCGCTCGGAGGCGTACAGACGACGATTCTTTCGACCCCGGCCACTTGCGCTGGAACGGCGGTCATGATGAGCGACGAGACGAGACCATTGGGCACGTAAATCCCCACGGAGCGAAGTGGCGTCCAACGGCGTTCAAGGGTGACGCCGGGCGTCACTTCGAGCATTACGTCCGCGGGTCGTTGCGCCGCGTGCCACGTCCGCACCGCCTCGGCGGCGGCCAGCACGGCGGCGGTGGGGATATCGCCGTAGGCAACGGCGCGCTCGGGCTTGTCCGACGTGGTCTTATCGAAGAGTTGAGACCATTCGACAAGCGCCGCGTCACCGCGCGTCTTCACGTCGTTCACCACATCTTCAATTGAAAATTTTCGGCCAGTTTCGACGGGTTTACTCACGGCACCATCCGTTCCACGGGCAGCGTAAGAATTGAACTCGCGCCGCAGGTTTCTAATTTTGGTAACAACGACCACACGTCTGCTGCAGGCACGAGTGCGTGCACCGCCACGATGCCCGGCGTCGCTAAGTCCATGACCGTGGGCGAACCCTTCGTTGGTAACAACGCGGTCACGTCGGCGAGTCGATCCTTGGCGATATTGAACAAGAGGTAACGGTTCGCTCGCGCATTTATTACCGACCCCAACACCGTCGTCAGTGTCTTTTGCCCTTCGAGCTCTGAGGTGCCACTTCGAGCGACCAGCACCGCTTCGGACTCGAACAGCGTGCCAATCGAACGAAGTCCGTTCGTACGAAGTGTCGAACCCGTCGACACGAGGTCGATGATGGCGTCCGCGAGCCCGAGGCGAGGTGAGATCTCTACGGACCCCGCGACGCGCACGAGCTCGGCCTTGACACCGCGCTCGGCGAGCAATCGCGACGCGATGTGTGGGTGCGACGTCGCGATACGTCGACCTTCCAAATCCTCAAAACCGTTCGCGGCGTCTTCCATCAACACTGCTGCTTGCAACGAGCACGTGCCGTATCCCAGGTGCAGCAGCACGTCAACGTCGCTCTCGTTCTCAAAAACCAGGTCCAAGCCAGTGATACCGCAATCGACAACGCCGTCCTCCACGTACTCAGGCACGTCCTCGGCGCGCACGAAGAGAAGGTCAATGTCGGCGTTGCGGCAGTGAGCTTGGAGTACCCGCTCCCCCGGCTCTTGTGGCGCAACGCCACTGGCCTCGAGCAACGACCACGAAGGCTCACGTAGACGGCCCTTGCTCGGTAAAGCCATGGTCAATCGACGACTCATTTCCGACCCCTTTTCAAGACCTCTCGGTATCCACCCTCGCCATAGTGAAGCCAGTGAGCGACCCGCGTGACCGTGGCGGTCGACGCACCGGTGCGCCGCGAGATCTCTTGGTAGGGAATTGCTTCGTCCACGAGCCGAGCGACTTGGAGCCGTTGTCCCATGGCGTCAAGTTCATTGGTCGTGCACAGATCGCGTAAAAACGCTGCCACGACGAGCGGGTCGCGCAGATTGACGAACGCCTCGACGAGTTCACTGAAGCGTTCGGCCGTCGCGGGCAGCGACGCGGCTGGAAGTACTCTGCCAGATGTCATTCTGTCATGCTAGCATATTACTACGCTACTATGTACGTAATCCCCGCCATCGACCTTCTCGGCAACGACGCCGTTCGCCTCGAGCGAGGCGATTACGACCACGTCCTTTTCCGCCAGCCCATTGCGGCATTCATGGCGCGAATCGTCGCAACCAAACCCGTATTTATTCACGTAGTCGACCTCGAGGGTGCACGCGACGGCGCCTTACGAGCCGACGCAATCGAGCGCTGCACCGGTCTTGCGGGCAAAATTCCTGTACAGGTCTCGGGTGGGATTCGTTCCATCGAGAGGGCAAAACTCGCACTGGAGGCGGGTGCCACGAGAGTGATCGTGGGGACGTCGGTGTGGCAGGAAGTCGACGCCCTCGGCGCCTACGTCCGCGCACTCGGTGAGCAACTCGTAGTGGCGATTGACGTCCGCGACGGCGAACTGGCCGTTCGCGGTTGGACGTCGTCGAACGGCGTCACCGTCAATGAGGCTCTCGCGCGCTGCAAGGAGGCGGGGGTGTCGCGTCTCCACGTCACCGCCATCGAGCGCGATGGCACGATGAGCGGACCCGACCTTGATCTCTACGAAGTCGCCTGCGCGAGCGGACTGCCCGTCGTCGCGGCCGGCGGCGTGCGCGACGACGCCGACGTCGAAGCACTCGCAAACATTGGTTGCGAGGCGGCGATCATGGGCGTTGGCTATCTCAAAAAACTCGGCCTCGACTTCCCTTGACGTCGGATCACCCGTTATGTGCACTCACTAACCTTCGGTTGTGACTTCGCTCGAGATAAACCCCAGTCGCCGAGTGGAGGTGGGCTCAATGCCCGTGCGACGTGCCCTCCCTCGAAGGGGTCGCCGAACCGTCGGTGCGTGGTGTTTCGCTGACCACATGGGTCCCGCCCTGGCGACCAAGGATCACGGTCTCGACATTGGTCCCCATCCCCACGTGGGACTCCAAACGGTGACGTGGCTCATCCAAGGCGAAGCGCTGCATCACGACAGCCTTGGAACGGAACAACTCATAACACCGGGTGCGCTTAACCTCATGACCGCGGGCTCGGGCGTCGCGCACGCCGAAGAAGCGACCGGCCAATACGAAGGCTCGTTGCAAGGAGTCCAACTCTGGATCGCTCAACCCGACGCGACGCGCCACCTCGGGCCCGCCTTCGAACACCACGCAGCCCTACCGCAGATCGCCTTGACCAACCTTGACGTCACCGTTCTTCTAGGCGAGTTCGAGGGGGTGTCGAGCGCCGCGCGTCGCGATACCGAACTGGTTGGGCTGGATCTGGTCGCGCGAGGGCCGACGAATCTGCCACTGCGCGGCGACTTCGAATACGCGCTGGTCGTGCTCGAGGGCTCGCTGCACATAGGTGATGATGTCCTCGAGCCCGGCAACCTCGGCTATCTCGCACCGGGAAACGACGAACTCTTCGTCGACGCGACGCCACCATCGCGCGCGATGCTGCTCGGGGGCGTCCCCTTCGAGAGCGAAATCCTCATGTGGTGGAACTTCGTCGCTCGCAGCCGACAGGAGATAGACGGTGCCTACGACGATTGGCGCAACCGTGACAATCGCTTTGGCACGGTACCGAGCTCGCTCGCGCGCATTGAATCGCCCGAACCTTACTGGCGCGAGCCCTCCTGAGCGCCCTTGACGGCGAGCGCAACGAGGTGCCCGTACGAGTCGGTGCCGTCACCTTTGTATCGTTGAGTAATGAAGAATGAATCCGCGAGTAACGAAACGCGCGAACAATCCCCCAGAGGCTTCGGCCCACCGCACCTCGCGGACGTAGGTCACGATTCAACACTCGCGTCCGATCTCGTCATGCTCGGCTCTTTGCTCGAAGAGACGTTGCGACGCCAACTCTCTGATGAGTTCCTCGAAACGCTCGCCCTCGTGCGGCGAACGAGTGCGAGCGACCTCGAGTCCTCGATGCAATTTCTCGAAGGACTTGACCTCACGACCACAAGCCAACTGGTTCGAGCATTTTCAATGTACTTTCATCTAGCCAACGTCACCGAGCAGACCCATCGAGGACGACAGAGCCGTGACGCACGTGACGCAGAGGAAGGTCCGTTGGCGCGCGTCACCACACTGATCGAAAAAGCACTCGCCGAAGGGCGCATTGAGCACGCCCAGGTCAACGAAGCAGTCCAAAGTCTTGACGTTCGACCGGTTTTTACCGCCCACCCCACCGAGGCGGCGAGACGATCGGTACTCATAAAACTCCGCGCCGTCAGCGACCTGCTCGAAGAATCCTTTGGGGTACATCGCGACTTGACGCTCGAGCGACGTCGCCGACGTCTGGGCGAGGTCATCGATGAATTGTGGCTCACCGACGAGCTTCGCCTCGAGAAGCCCGAAGTCCTTGATGAGGCGCGAAATTCGCTTTACTTCATCGACGGGCTCATGCGCCGTCCCGTCGCGGACGTGTTCGCGCAACTCGTCGAATGTCTCGGTCGCCTCGACGTCAACCTTCGCGTCGACAGTCGCCCATTGACGTTCGGTTCATGGATCGGCGGCGACCGCGACGGNNCGACACAGCGCCATCTCTGGAGAACTCCGCAGTTCGTTGAACCGAGACCTCGAAACAATTACGAATCTAGACCCGCGGTATCGACGTCTCAATTACGAGGAGCCCTACCGACTGAAACTGACGTGCATTCGAGCAAAACTCGATTCGACGCTCCTTCGAATGCAGCGACGAAGTCGACACCGCCCAGGACACGACTACGCCTCAACGTCCGAACTCATTTCGGACTTGACGTTGATCTACAACTCGCTCGTTGCGAATGGCGCCGAACACATCGCCCAGGGCACTCTCGAAGAATCAATTCGAACGGTCGCGGCGTTTGGGCTCACGCTCACGACCCTTGACGTGCGCGAGCACGCCCTCGCCCATCACGCGGCGCTCGCGCCGCTCATTGATCGTCTTGGCGAGAACAAGGCACCCTACGAATCGCTCTCTCGGTCCGAACGTTTCGAACTGCTCTCGACCGAACTTGCGTCTTCGCGTCCGCTCGGCCTCGTGCCGAAACCGCTCGAAGGTCAAAACTTAGCGACGTTTCGCACCTTCGAGTCCATTCGAGGTCTTCTCAACCACTTCGGTGAACAGGCATGCGAGAGCTACATCATCTCGATGACGAAGGGCGCCGACGACGTGCTCGCCGCGATAGTCCTTGCGCGAGAAGCTGGATTGGTCGATCTAACGAGCGGGCAAGCGCGAATTGGTTTCGTGCCGCTCTTTGAGACCATCGACGAATTACGCCGAGCCGGTGAGATTGTCACCCAACTCCTCTCGCTCCCGCCGTATCGCCAACTCGTCACGTTGCGCGGCGACGTGCAAGAAATCATGCTGGGTTACTCAGACTCGAATAAGGACGCTGGCATCGCCGCTTCCCAGTGGGCCATCCACCACGCGGAACGTCAGCTTCGTGACGTCGCCGCGAAGTTCGGCGTCCGCCTTCGACTCTTTCACGGGCGCGGCGGCAGCGTTGGACGCGGCGGAGGTCCAACTCACGACGCGATTCTCGCTCAACCCTTTGGCGTCTTGAACGGTTCGATCAAACTCACCGAACAGGGTGAAGTGATCTCCGACAAATATCTCCTACCTACGCTGGCGCGCGAGAATCTCGAAGAGTTGCTGGCGGCGGTACTGGAAGGCGTGCTCTTTCACTCCGATCCCTGGGTCGACCCGGAACATCTCGCCAAGTGGGACAACACGATGGACGTGGTGGCCGAAGCCTCACTCACGAAGTACCGCGACCTCGTACGCGATGCCAACTTGCCGCGCTACTTCAATCTCTCCACTCCAGTGGACGAACTCGCAAATCTTCATATGGGCTCGCGGCCAGCACGTCGAACCAAGGCAGACGACGGAATTGAATCACTTCGGGCGATCCCGTGGGTCTTTGGCTGGACCCAGTCACGACAAATCGTTCCTGGATGGTTCGGTGTTGGCGCGGGTCTCGCCGCCGCGCGTGAAGCGGGNNGTGCCCGAAGATTTGCATTACGTCTTTGACGTCGTAAAAGACGAGTACGAGCGCACCGTGCGCGAAATCCTGTTCGTCACTAACTCAACGTCACTCCTCGAGTCCCAGCCGTTACTCGCGACCACGCTGGCGACGCGCGACGAATATCTTCGACCCCTGCAACTCACACAAATACAATTACTCAAACAGGTCCGCGAGATTCGCGCACGCGACGGCGAAGTAGATGAGTTGACGCAACGCGCGCTGCTACTCACGATCAACGGCATCGCCACCGGACTTCGCAATACGGGCTAAAAGGCCCCAGGCCCGTCATTCGACCAACGTCCACGGATCAACGCCCAGACCACCTCGCTCGCTACTTTCGTAGGCGGCGAGCGCCATGCGCAGTACCGAGAGGGCCTCTTGTCCGCTCCAGTAAAGGGGCCCCTCACCCGTACGTAACCAGCGCAACCAGTGTCGCCCGGAGTCACGAAAACTGCTGGCCCAGTCGTCGTCGAGGGCGTG
>PKZI01000051.1 GCA_003133005.1 Acidimicrobiaceae bacterium
CTTGCGAGACGTTGGGTTGTTCCATCGCGCCACGTCCCGACGCAATTCGTTTCTACAAGACCGGAGGAGGGATCCGAATCCGTTCGTTCTCGCCATTACCCTTGCGCTTCATGAGTCTCTCGTCATAGCGAACGGGTCAATCGTAGTCTCGCGAAAATTGAGGACTAGACGACACCTTCGACACGAGATGCGAACGAACGATGATGAAGGGGCGGCGTTATTCATCAATAGCACTAGAAATAATTGGAATCGTGACGATGTCGTGCGTCGGGGAACTCGTCGATCTGGAATCGTCTGCGTATTCGAAAAGTGCGTCATACGCTTTCGACGTCCACGTCTAATTCGAGTAACTCTCGCGGTTCGTCAATCACGTACAACGCGCCGCTCGTATCGAGTTCGTCGTGCGAGCCGTAACCCCAAAGAACACCGATCGGGACCACGCCATGAAACAGCGCCGCGTGCACATCCTGTGCTCGATCGCCCACCATCCAGACGCGTCGACGATCTTGAGGCTGAAAATAGTCGAGCACAAGATTGAGCACTTGTTTTTTCGTCGTCAAGGAACCATCAAAACTGACGCCCGCGATCTTCTCAAAGTAATGCGAAACTCCGAGACGTTCCAACATCTCGTTCGCGAAGTCCACCCGTTTCGCCGTCGCAAGTCCGATTCGCACGCCGCTCCCGCGCAACTTCTGCAACATCTCAGCGACGCCGTCATACAGTCGCGCTTCTCGAACACCCGTCGTAGCGTAGAGATCGCGGTACCGACTGATGACGGACCAAAGATTCTCCTCGTCAATCCCAAAATCTCGAAACGTCTCTTCGAGGGGAGGTCCAATGTGAGCGCGCATCTCCTCATCACTTGGATGCAGACCAATGTCGTCAAGGGTCACCCGTAAGGAATTGAGGATGCCCTCTTGCGAATCAGCAATCGTGCCGTCGAGGTCAAAGACAATGTGGGTGGGTGTTGAACGCACGACTCCATTGTTGTCGCTGTTCGTCGTTCCAAGCGACGAGTTCAGACTCAATCTTTTCCAGGCGGACAGCACTTGTACGCACCCAGTGCGTCACGTGTCACCACATCACTTGTACGCAAGGACCTCACCGTTGACGACTATAAAGACACCGTCTTGCTGCTTGGACCATTCGAGAAACGCCAGCGAGATTCGCTCTAGCGTGGCACTCGTCGCAAAGCCATGGTCGATGGCCTGGGTCGCGAAATCACTATGCCGCACGCGATCCGCCCACAGATTGCCCCACCATTGGCGTTCGGGCTCGTCATGGAACGTCCAATTCGACGAGGTCACACGCAAGTCGCGAAAGCCCGCGGCCCTCACCCACGCGGCGAGAAAACGTCCGGCGTTCGCTTCGGCGTAATTCGCGGTCGTCACCCGATGATATAAGTCCATCCACTCGTCGAGCCGTGGGTCAAGAGGCCACCAAACAAATGCCCCATAGTCCGCGTCGCGCACGGCGAGAATTCCCTCTTCGCGCAATACGCGTCGCATCTCCATCAGCGCAGCCACCGGATCGCTGAGGTGCTGGAGTACTTGGTGCGCGTACACCACATCAAAGCGCTCATTGTCGAACGAGAGGTCATAGACGTTGTCCACCGAGAAAACCAAATTGGAAAGTGCATCATTCTCGTGGAGGTGGCGAGCTCTCTCAATCACCTCCTCAGCGACATCGATCGCGTGGACGTTTCCCGGAGTCACAAGGCGCGCGAGGTCGGCGCTGATGGTACCGGGCCCGCAACCCACGTCAAGGACGTCGGCACCCGCAGCGAGATCGGCCAAAAGGAACGCCGCCGAATTTTGCGCGGTACGCCACGTGTGACTGCGAAGGACCGATTCATGATGACCATGCGTGTATCGGTCACTCGTCACGAAGGCGCCTCGATCCATCGGCCGAGCACTAGCGTGTGTGCGTTCTCGTAGCCCAACTTTTCGTAGAACTCAACGACTTGAAGATTCGTCTCGCGGACCATGAGTTGAATTTTCGGAGCACCGTGTTGTGCGATCCAGGACTCAGCTGCGTGCATGAGTTGCGTACCCAACCCTCGGCGTCGGTAGTCGTTCGCAACCGCGAGGTAGTACACCCACCCTCGATGTCCGTCGACGCCAACCATCACTGACGCGACGATTCCTCCCGCTTCGAGGGCGCCGAGCACCGCTGAGGTGTCGCCACCCACGGCGCGACGAAAATCCTCGTAGGGGTCGTTCCACGGACGCGTGAGTTCGGCTTCGCGCCACAGGGCAACCGTCTCGTCGATAAAGCTCTCGTCTAATTCCTCGAAGTTCACTCCAACAGCGTAAATGGACCGCATCGCGCTATTTGATCAAGATGATGATGAGGACGACGGCGAGTGGATTCCACGCGATAACCCAACCTTGCCACGTCTGAGGGCGATAGCCGTAGCCAATCCGTTTCTTGCCGAACCACGGCTTCTTCTCTCGTTGATCTAGCGTGGCCACTTCGGTCTCCTTCCCACAGCGCTGCGCTCTCTCGTTTCGAGACATTAGTTGGATGGAAACTTCCAAACGAATGCATGCGAAAGGTGCCATCATTTATGGTCATGAGATCTTTGAGCGAAGGGACACTATGCGCGTCTTGATCACTGGCGCGGGCCGCGCGATCGGCGCCGCCACCGCCACCGAACTGGCTAACGCGGGCCATCACGTCATCGCCACTGCGCGAGACATTCACTTGCTCGATCAGCTCGACGTAGCGCAACGACTTACCCTCGACGTGACGAGCGACAAATCGATCACTGGCGCACTGCGAGAAGCTGGCGATATAGACGCGGTCATCAACAACGCCGCGATCAACGGCTCAGGTCCGCTGGAGAATTTTCCGATTGAGCAACTTCATCGCATCATTGACACGAACGCGGTGGGTCCACTCCGACTCCTCCAGCACGTATTACCCGCGTGGCGAGAGCGTCGCCACGGCGTCATCGTCAACGTGAGCTCGGTTTCGGGTCGAGTATCGACGCCACTTGATGCACCCTATTCAGCGTCATAGTACGCCCTTGAAGCGATGTCAGAGGCGTTGCATTACGAACTTGGACACTTCAATATCCGAACCGTCATCATCGAACCTGGCTACATCGCACCGGGAATGAAAAGCATCGAGAGAGACAATTCGAACGCCGCCTATCACCAACTGAGAGAGGAACTCAACGGACTCGACTCAAAAGTGACGGGGCCTCAGGGTCGAACGGGACCCGACGTTGTCGCACGGGCCATCCGCGCGGCTATTGAAGACGAACACACGCCGCTACGAGTACCGGTCGGCGCGGACGCCGAACTAATTCTGGCGACGCGCTCGCAACTTGGCGACGCCGAGTTCGAGTCGCTCATGCGTGCGACAATCGGTCTCACGTGGTGAGCCGCTCGCACTGAGCCCTTGAAGTAGCTCTGCGTTCATGGAGAGAACTAGTGGCGCAACATCGCGATGCGCTCGCGCACTTGGGGCCAGTCGCTGCGCACGACAGAGAACATTGCGGAATCTCGGAAAAGACCCCCTTCGCCTCGTACAAGCGACGGCTGCCATTGTCGCAGTACTCCTTCGAAGGTCGCGCCGAGACGCGAGATGGCCACCCTTGATCGCTCGTTGCGAGCGTCAGTTTTCAGATCGACCCTCGCGACATCCCACGTTTCAAATGCGTACTCGAGCATGAGGATTTTTGCTTCGGTATTGATGCCAGTTCTTTGCGCCGCTGGTGCGAGCCATGTGCCTCCAATCTCGAGCGCGAAGGGGAAAACTCGCTCGGGGGCCCAGCGAAACGTCATGTAGCGCGTTGCACCCACCGCCTTGTTCGTCGCCACGTCGACCTGCGCAAAAGGAACGACCTCGCCCGCATCCCAGTCGCGTAATAACGCCTCCACATAGTTTGTGACGTCTGGCGCGCCATCTGGCACCGGTGTGTAGGTGAACGTCGAACGATCACCACTACTGGCTTCTCGAAGATCGTCAACGTGCGCGGGCGACAGGGGCACCAGACGAACGCGACGTCCCGACAGTTCACCAACTTCCAATCGCTGCGCCACTGACAGATTCTCCCATAGCTGGTGCCCGCGGTGACGTCGATCTCGTCACCGAACCTTCACCGCGATCGCTCGATGATGCGCTCGAGCGTCGCTCGACCCACGTCGTAGTAACTCATGCGACCCTGCTTGCCCAACTCGGCAAACATCAAGGAGAAAAGTACTGCCCATCCGAGCGAGCGAATCATCAGTGAGGGATCGATATCGCCGTAGGTTGCGGTAAAACTCTCGTCCAAACCACCTGGCAGCAACATCAAGGCACCCGCCAAGTCCGTCGCTGGATCCCCCGAACATAAGTCACCAAAGTCGATGACGGCGACGAGCGAGTCATTGTCAATGACGACGTTGGCCGGGTGCAGATCGCCGTGAATCCACACGGGAGTTCGGAGACCGTCAGCCTCATCCAGAGAAGTCGTCCATACTTCGCGAAGGATTCTGCCATCGAGATCCGAGGGGAGATTCGCCATCCTTTCTTCGAACGTCGCAGCACGATCGCGAAGTGAGACGCTGCGAAACGGATTGATCGGCGCGTCGGAAGGGGAAGGAACGTGGAGCGAACGAAGGAACGCGCCCACCTGCCGCGCAATCGTGGCGAAATTGCCAACGTGCGCGACATCCGCCGTCACCCCCTTGAACCACGAGATCACCGTCCAACACGACGGAAATGCCGTGGTGGGCGACCCAACGCGAAGTGGAATCGGAATCGCTGCAGACAATCTGGGCGCCAGCTCAGGCAACCACTTGATCTCGTTCTCGAGAGACGCTACTGCGACCTTTCGCCGTGGAAGACGAACGAGATACTCCTCACCGAGTCGCCACAACGAATTGTCGAAGCCTTCGTCGAACGATCGAAGTTCGAGTCCGCAAAGGTCCGGCATCTGCTGATCGATGAGGGATTGAACGAATCGTTCATCGACGTCAAACTCCGCTGGAGGCCAAGGCACCATTCAAGGGTAACGTCACCACGTGACGTCGAAATGTATAAACGATTAGTACGGCGCCACTGGTGGCTCATCATGCTGGCGCGTCCCGAGGCGAAGGCTTGCCGATTGACCACGTGAGCCCGCAGGCACGGCGCCGGTGACTCCCGCAAGTCCGAAGATCGGCATGTTGGCGTACACGGTCTCCACGTTCTGATCGGAGAGAAGGATCGTCTCGTGATAGATGCCAACCGTGCCGTTGGCGCGCACGCGCCGATTGAACCTTCGCCACGCGGGCAAGTGTTCATTGTCAGTTGCTCGTGCGTACTGTTCAAGCTTCTCGAACGACTCCCAGTATTGCCAGACGAGAATGACGCGACCGGAAACCAAGGTCCGAGGCTTTCCTACGAGTCCCAAACTTCGGTCACGTTGCAGCTCGATAAGCATTCTTGGCATCGCCACGAACACTGGCAGCCATTTCCAGATTTGCCACACGCAATTGATCCTCATGCCGATGAGAAAGAGCACGGTGCCATCGGCACCCACGTCGGCGGAGAATCTTCCCTTGTTGATCTTCGTCATGCGCGAATACTAACGAGGACGTTGCTCCTCATGTAGAGAACGGTTGACTACCACGTGACACGAACTTGTAGAACAAGTGTCCACGGGTGTGTCCAT
>PKZI01000168.1 GCA_003133005.1 Acidimicrobiaceae bacterium
AAGTGGGAGCGCAGCAAGTGGGAGGGTGTTGAACTGCACGGCAAGACTCTTGGCGTGATTGGGCTCGGAAAGATTGGCGCGTTGGTATCCCAGCGCGCGATGGCCTTTGGCATGCACATCATTGCCTACGACCCCTACATCACCGAAGAACGCGCGCGCCACATGGGCATCGACCTAATGGATCTTGATTCGCTGCTCGCTCAGAGTGATTTCATTACGATTCACTTGCCCAAGAACAAGGAAACGACAAACTTACTGAACGCGGAATCACTCAAGAAAACGAAGAAAGGCGTTCGCATCATCAACGTCGCGCGAGGAGGCATCGTCAACGAGGCGGACCTCGCGGCGGCGATTTCGAGTGGTCACGTCCAAGGTGCGGCGCTGGACGTCTTCGAGAAGGAACCAACAACCGAATCACCGTTGTTTGAGCTGCCCTCGGTCGTCGTCGTTCCCCACCTCGGCGCCTCGACCGCAGAAGCCCAGGACAAAGCAGGCGTGACGATTGCCGAACAGGTACAGCTCGCCCTCGCGGGCGACTTCGTGCCGTTCGCGGTCAACGTCTCGGCCGGAGAAGTATCGAACGTGGTCCGTCCTTTCATGGGTCTCGCCGAAGTGCTCGGTCGATTCATCGGTGGACTGCTCGACGGCAAGCCCGCGGACCTCGAAGTCGTCTACCAAGGCGAGCTCGCGGGCTCGGGTACCAAGATTCTCACGCTGTGCGCGTTGAAAGGATTGCTCGTCGCAACCGGCCACGAGAGTGTGTCGTTCGTCAACGCGCCTCAACTAGCGACTGAGCACAATCTCACGTACGGCGAATCCTCGGTCATAGATTCGCCCGAATACGTCAACTTGATCACGGTGAAATCGGGCGAGCACACGGTGTCGGGCACCTTGATGACCATAGGAACGCGCCTGGAGACTCGAATCGTCGGCGTTGACCGCCACAGTGTCGAGATCCCGCCTGGCGCGTCGATGCTCGTCGTGCACAACGACGATCGCCCGGGCATGATTGGCGTCGTGGGGCTCGCACTTGGTGGGGCCAACGTCTCGATCGTTTCGATGGCGGTGGGCCCCGACCCCAAAGATGAGACGGCCCTCATGGTCCTTTCCACCAACACGCCGACACCCGCTGACGTCATTGACAATCTTCGTCACACCGATGGGATTTTGGACATCCACCTCATCACCTTGCGCTAAACATCGTTTGAGCGTTTCGCACGAGTGTGAGCATTGTCGGCGTTCAACGAGAACAAGGAAATCGTCCGAGGGGGACAGTATGAAGGCTGCGGTCTACTACGAAACGGGCGCGCCCGACGTCTTTCGCTACGAAGAGGTCGCTGATCCCGTCGCGGGGCCGAATGACGTCCTGCTGAAGGTCTCATTCGTAAGCGTTGAGGGTGGCGACACACTCAATCGACTTCGTGGAGAATTGAATCAGGTGCCACACATTGTTGGTTATCAGTGCTCGGGCGTGGTCGTCGGGGTGGGCGAGAACGTCACTGCGTTTCGCGTCGGCGATCGAGTGGTCACGACGGGCGTCGACGGATCGCACGCCGAACTGAGGGTCGCGGGCGAAGCCTTCACGTGGAAGATCCCCGACGACGTCTCGCTGGAAGATGCAGCGTGCGTGCCGGTGCCCTTTGGCACGGCGGATGATTGTCTTTTCGAATTCGGACGGCTCGCCGCGGGTGAGACCGCGCTTATCCACGCGGGTGCGGGAGGTGTTGGTATCGCGGCGATCCAGATGGCTAAGCGCGCGGGCGCGCGCGTCTTCGCCACCGCATCGAACGAGGAGAAGCTCGAACGGCTCAAGGACCTCGGCATGGACGAAGGCATCAATTACGTCACGCATGATTTCGTCGCCGAGGCGCGCCGACTTACTGACGGTCGCGGCGTCGACGTCATCGTCGACTCCGTGGGTGGTGCATTGGGGAACGCCGTTGTCGAGAAGGCGCTCTCCGACGATGCAGTTGTCATCGTCGCCGACGCTAAGGACGCGGATCCGTCGAGTGCCAACCCTAAAGTGCGGTACGTGACCGTCGACGCTCTGGACGAGGAGTCGGTCGAGTCGTGCTTTGAAACCATCGATGGCCCACCCTGGGCGGTCATAAATCTCATTGGTGGATTCGCCGGTGGCCAAGTCATTGCTGATTTGGATCTTGCCGTGCTGCGGCGGCAATTGGAACTCAACCTCATCACCGCGGCCACCATCACAAAACACGCAGTGCGAAAGATTAAAACGAGTGGACTCGGCGGACGGATCATTCACACCTCAAGCCGCGTCGCAACCCAAGACGGTCACAACGGCTTTTCCTATAGCGTGAGCAAGTTGGATGTCGTTCGACTCGTCGAGGCGACGGCCGCCGAAGTGCGCGATGACGCCATCACGGTCAATTGCATCATGCCAAGCATCATCGATACGCCAGCGAATCGATCTTCAATGCCGAAGGCGGACTACTCCAAGTGGCCTCGAGCTGAACAAATCGCAAACGTCATCTCGTTCCTCGCTTCTGAGGAATCGGAACTTATATCCGGCGCTGCAATCCCCGTCTACGGTCGCGCGTAGCCCACAGGCCGAGGCAGACTTGCACGAAGTCGTGGCCATGTGCGTGCGCGACTCAGTAAGTCATCTTGATGTTAAGAGTATTTATGGCAAAAACGAGAACAACCTTAACCGTCGACGACGAGGTGCTTCGGGCGGTCAAAGTGCGCGCGGCGCGAACCGGAAAAGGTGAGAGTCAAGTCATCGAAGAGCCGCTTCGGCGCGACCTCGGACTCGATTTACTCGACCCGATTTGGGCGCACGGGACGATGAATGATGACGAGGCGATGGCACTCGCTGTCGAAGCGCAGCATCGTTCTCGTCGACGTCTGCGCTGAGTTGCGCGCCGTCCTAGATCCAAACGTCATCGTCTCGGCGTTCCTGGCTCCGTCAGGTACGTCAGCAAAAGTACTTCGGGCATGGCTTGATGGCGACTACGAACTAATCGCCTCGCCACTCTTGCTGGCAGAATTGATCCGATTATTCGACTACCCAAAACTTCGTTCGCGAATTAGCGAGATTGAGTCTCAGCAGTTCATCGAACTCCTCAAACATCAAGGCGAGGCCGTTGACGACCCTGACTTCTCCCTCCCCGTCCATTCGTCGGATCCTGACGACGACTACCTCATCTCGCTGGCCGCCGCGACGCGTTCGGTCGTCGTCTGCGGCGATCATCATCTCCTCGATCTTGCCGATCGCCCGCCGGTTCACTCCCCTGCCCGATTCTTGGAGCTCCTGTTCGCCAATCGCTGAGATTGCCCGTCAAAACGCCTTCAGAAATCAAACCCAAGAGAAAGACCGGCGCTCTCGCGCCGGCCCTGAACTGCACTTCTATTGGTGGCGGGGGCAAGATTTGAACTTGCGACCTTCGGGTTATGAGTTCGACTTCCGTCACTCCATCGTGTGTCGCGTGGTCCTTTGAGTGCGGTTCACCTGGGATTCAACGTCCCTCTTGTTTCGTCAAATCTGCCGAGGTCTACACAGTCCGTGACCAAACTGTGACCACGAATGAACTTCGACGATAGCCACCGGGTACTACGAGACAGACTGCCGAACGCCGCAACTTTGGCGACTCCGTATTCTCATTTAAGCGAAGTATCTCAGATAACCCGTGTTGTTTGCCTCGGATCGCCGCACAACTTTGAGCGCTCAGTGGAATGCCGCCTCAGGGGTTGCGATGCACGAGTCGAAGCGGAGTCAAACGGCCTTATCCGTTACTTCGTTCGATTGCGTACCGTTCCCGAGTCGTCAAGCTCGAACTTCTGCAAGTCCTTGTCGAAGACGACTCGATCAAAGTCTCCGGTGAGAGATCGAAGCACAAGCTCGGCTATCTTGTCGCCAGCGTCGATGCGCTGAGAGAAGGAGGTAGCGTGGACGCGATAGTCCACGGCGATTTCAGCAATACTTAACTGATGGCCCCCATCATCGAAGACTATCGGTGGGTCAAACGAACGTTCTGCCGTGAGGGTGGTCGTGCTCTCTCCGTCGGAGGTGTCCATCATGCTCATGACAAGGTCACTGAATGTCTTCCCTGCCTCGTCCCCAAAAACTACGACTGCGGTTCCCGCGACAGTCACGTTGCCAATCTCCCCTTCAGGTGTCCCCGGCGGACAGCCAACGCGAACTGACTCATGTATTGGAGTGAGCATCGTGACCTGCAGTTCGACGGCCATCACCCGACCTTCTATATCGCCTTCTACGAAGGGACGGAGGATCATGAGATCAATACCTTCGTCTGCTGCGAGATCCTTGGCTCCTTTGGTGTAGTCAGTTGTAGTTACCATCACGCCACGTGCCCCGAGGTGACTGATCACAGTCTGGAATGATCGCGCTTCGTCGAGACCTATTTTGTGGCCGGGTGTCTTGTCTCTGCATTCAACTATGGTGCGCTCGCGACGGCCCTTCCATGTGATATCCACATCAATCTGATGCTTCGTCCGCTTGCCACTACCGCGCAAACGGATGTCGTGAATGACCGTTGCATCATTGTCG
>PKZI01000017.1 GCA_003133005.1 Acidimicrobiaceae bacterium
GAGCGAGTACATGGAGCGGCACACCGTCTCGCGACTCATCGGCGCCCCCCCCGGCTACGTCGGCTTCGACCAGGGGGGGCTCCTGACCGACGCGATCTCGAAGACGCCCCACGCGGTGCTCTTGCTCGACGAGGTCGAGAAGGCGCACCCCGACGTGTTCAACACGCTTTTGCAGATTCTGGAAGATGGTCGTTTGACCGACGCCCAGGGACGCTCCGTGGACTTTAAGAACACCATCTTGATTATGACGTCGAACCTCGGTACCGCTGACCTACGTCGCGCGGCCATTGGGTTTGGTAAGGGTGACGAGGCCGTTACGCACGAGCGAATGAAGGAGAAGGTGAACGCAGCTTTGAAGGCGCACTTCCGTCCGGAATTCCTTAACCGTATTGATGAGACCATCGTGTTCCACGAGCTCGCCAAGGAAGAAGTCATTGCGATTGCCGAGATGTTCATTACGCGTCTTCGCGATCAGTTGATTCTTCAGAATCTCGGCCTCGAATTGTCTGCCGCCGCACAGAGTTTCCTCGCGGACAAGGGCTACGACCCAGAACTGGGTGCTCGACCACTTCGTCGCGCCATCCAGCAGTACGTGGAAGACGTGTTGAGCGAGAAGATTCTCTTCAAGGACTTCCACGCCGGTCAGACGATTGTGATTGACGCCGCCACTGGCGACGACGGTCCGTACCTGACCTTCGAGGGCGTCGAGGGCCTGCCGCCTTCGGTTGATTTCGAGGACCTTTCCACCAACGAGTAGTGCAGCACGTCACCCTAGGGTGGCGTGCTGGACAGTCGTAAAGAACCGTTCCCCTCCTTTGACGGCACGTTTTGGGCAAAGTGCGGTAGAATTACTAATCCCCCTAACGCCCCATTTGGGCGGAATTTTCCTTGAGGAGAAACCGATTTATGACCCCTCGCAAATACAAAAAGGGTGACCGTCTCGTCTATCCGCACCACGGCGCCTGCACCGTGGAAAAGATTGAGAAGATGACCGCTTTTGACGTGAAACAGGACTACTTGAAGTTGAAAGTCGCCTACACCGACCTCGTCTTGATGGTTCCCGTCGCGAACGCCGAATCCGTGGGCCTGCGCGACGTCATTAACGACGAAGAGGTCGAGGAAGTCTTCGCCGTGCTTCGCAAGAAAGAGGCCCGCATGCCGACCAACTGGTCGCGCCGCTTCAAGAACCACTCCGAAAAGCTTCGTTCGGGCGACATCTATCAGGTCGCCGAGGTGGTTCGTAACTTGTCGATTCGTGACAAGGACAAGGGCCTGTCTGCCGGTGAGAAGCGCATGTTGACGCGCGCTCGTCAGATTCTCGTCTCCGAGTTGACTTTCGCCTTGAACGTCGACACTGAAGCGGCTGAAGAAAAGCTCGCCTCGGTTCTGCCCTAGACATGTCCGTGGCCGCCATTGTCGTGGCCGCCGGTCAGGGAGTTCGCTTTGGCGGACCCAAACAATTCGCCCTGCTCGCCTCAGAGACGGTGGCGACGCGCAGCGTTCGACTCGCACGGAGCGTCGCGGGCAAAGTCGTCCTGGTCGTTCCCGAACACTACGACGGAGACGGTGAAGGGGCCGATCTGGTCGTCGCGGGTGGCACGTCGCGAGCAGCCTCCGTTCGTGAAGGTCTTGCGCATTGCCACGACGTCGACATCGTCGTGGTGCACGACGCGGCGCGTCCGCTCGCGTCCGAGCAACTCTTCCACGCGGTCGTTGACGCAATCGAGCGCGGAGCTGACGGGGCCATTCCGGGACTACGTATCACCGACACGATCAAGCGCGTGAGCGATGCGCAGCCGCCAGAAGTCCGCGAGACGATTCCTCGCGACGACCTGGTCACGGTCCAAACACCCCAGGCGTTTCGACGCGAGCTCCTCGAACGCGCTCACGCGAGCGCCAGTGATTCGACCGATGACGCACAACTCGTCGAGGCGCTGCAGGGTCGCGTGGTCATTGTCGATGGTGAGGCGACGAACGTGAAGATTACCGAACCGAGCGATCTGGAGTTCGTCGTCAGGTCGCTCGAAAAGAGTTCGCGATGAGAATCGGCCAGGGCATCGACGTCCATCGCTTCAGCGTCGAGCCAACTCGTGAACTTTGGCTCGGACTCGTGTTGATCCCCGACGCGGTGGGTCTCGAAGGCCATTCTGACGCCGACGTCGCCACCCACGCGCTCATCGACGCATTGCTCGGAGCGGCGAACCTAGGTGACATCGGTCATCATTTTCCCGACACCGACGAACGTTACGCCGGAGCGAAGTCCGCGACCATGCTCGAAGTGACTCGCGAACTCATCGACCACGCGGGATTCGTGGTCGAATCGGCGGACCTGACGATAATGGCTGAGCAACCCAAACTCGCGTGGTTCATCCCGACGATGTCCGAGCGACTCTCGAACGTGCTGGGTGCGGTCGTGTCGGTGAAGGCCACGACCACTGAAGGTCTTGGTGCTCTTGGTCGCGAAGAAGGCATTGGCGCGAGTGCCGTCGTCTTGCTAAGGGAGACCTCGTGAGTCCGCGACCCGCGCCGCGACGAAATAATCCAAAGGGTCGCCCGTTGACCCAAGGTGGACGCCCGATGAACGGTGGGCAAGTGAGAGGTCCTCGTCGCGCCCCGAGTGGCGAAAAGGAAGGGCTTGTAGGAGAGCAAGTCGAAGGACGTCACGCGGTCCTCGAACTCTTGAAGGCTCGCCGCCGCCGCGTGGAGCGAATTTTCGTCGCCGAGGCGCAAGATCCTTCCGACATCCTTGACGCGATTGAGCGCGAGGCTCAGCGCCAACGAATTCCAGTGCAGGTCGTGTCCATGGCTCGTCTCGATCGCGAGGCGCGAACGGAAGGTCATCAAGGAGTTGTCGCGTTCGCAGCTCGCCTCGAGACTGTGGGACTCGAGGTGGTGCTGGAGGCGAAACACCCTTTTCTCCTGGTGTGTGACGGCGTCACCGACCCGCGCAATCTCGGCGCGATGTTACGAAGCGCCGATGGCGCGGGTGTGACCGGCGTCGTCGTGCCTCGTCACCGGTCGGCGCGCATCTCACCTACGGTCACGAAGACCGCGGCGGGCGCCATTGAATATCTGACATTTTCTGACGTGGGGGGCATCCCCGCGGCAATCGACCAACTCAACAAAGCGGGAGTCTTTACCGTGGGGCTCGCGGGCGAGTCCAAGGAATCCTTGTATGACTTGGATTTGGGTTCCGTGACCGTTGCGTTGGTGGTCGGCGGAGAAGAAAAAGGTCTCGCATCTCTTACCCGCAAGCGCTGCGCGGCGGTGGTCTCGATTCCGCAATTGGGAAAGATCAGTTCGCTGAACGCAGGTGTCGCTGTATCGGTCGCCGCGTTTGAAGTAGCACGCCAACGAGGTTTCCACGACCGCACGAAGTAGCGACCGTTGTACCTAGGCTTCGATACGAAGTTGAATTGTCTCCAGCCCGTGGCACGAATGTCAATCGCGGCAAATGGAGATGTCGTAAGTACGGCTGTTTGCCCAGACGCACAATCCTCCGAATAAAGGAATCTGATGCGTCACAACCCTAAAATTTTGCTCCGTCGTTTTGCTTCCGTCATTCTCGTTTCATCCATGATTAGTCTTGCCATTCCTGCCATCGCCTTCGGCACTTCATTTCAAGTTGTCACCTTCGGAGAGAACGACAATCCCAGCGACAATGTGATAGCAACCCAAACGTCGTCTGTTCCCACATCGTTCACACTTTTTTCGGCACTTAGTCCCTCATT
>PKZI01000171.1 GCA_003133005.1 Acidimicrobiaceae bacterium
TCAACAACCAGCTAATTTGATCAACTTCGAGCAAAAACCCGTCATGGCCCACTCGAGACGTAATCACCTCAAGCGGGCGTGCGTGCACGATGTGATCAACGAGTTGTTCCTGCAGCGCTAGCGGGTAGAGGCGATCTGAGCCAATGCCAACCACGGTCGTCGCCGCGAGAATTGCGCCCAACGCCACCGCGATGCCTCCCCGACCTCGGCCAACATCGTGGTGGTTCATTGCCTCGCTCAACACCACGTAACTGTTGGCGTCAAATCGACGTGCCAGTTTTTCGCCGTGATGCTCGAGGTACGATTCGACGGCGTAGCGCCCACCGAGCAGCGGATCCTCACCCTTTTGAGAGTCGCGTCCGAATCGTGACTCAAATTCGTCACCCGTTCGGTACGTGAGCTGGCCCAGACCTCGCGCAATCGAAAGTCCCTGCGTCGGGGCGACACCAGTGTCGTAATAGTCGCCGCCTTGGAAATTCACGTCGGCACGAATCGCCCTCACTTGGAGTGAACTCAGGGCGATCTCGTCCNNCGCCCATTCGAGCGCCCGCATCCCCCCCATCGAACCTCCGACCACCGCAAACCAGTTCTCGATGCCCAGATGGTCCGCAAGGGCCACCTCCACAGCAACTTGGTCACGGATCGTTGTCACGGGGAACTTCGAACCGAAAGGTCGACCACTCTCGTCAAGCGAAGAGGGACCTGTCGATCCTTGGGCTCCGCCGAGGACGTTGGCACAAACTACGTAGAATTCGTTGCTGTCGATCGCCAACCCGGCACCAACGATTCCTTCCCACCAGCCGCGCGTCGCGTGTCCTAGTCCCGCTTCACCGGTCACATGACTGTCGCCGGTCAGGGCGTGTTCAACGAGTACCGCGTTAGTCCTCGTAGCGTTAAGTGTCCCCCACGTCTCGTAGGCGACTGTCACGCTCGCAAAAGTGTCACCCGATTCAAAGCAGAACCCGTTGTCGCTCTCGAACACGAAGAACTGACGATGACCTGGTGGGTCGCCTGTGCGCCAATAGCCGAGGTGATCCGCGCTCATTTCTTCGCTGCGGCGAACCCTTGCTCAAGATCCACCAGAATGTCGTCCAGCGTCTCGATTCCCACCGATAGGCGCACCAAATCGGGACTAACACCAGTGGAACGCTGTTCATCCTCGGAGAGTTGCGAGTGCGTCGTCGACGCAGGATGGATAGCCAAACTCTTCGCGTCACCGACGTTGGCGAGGTGACTGAAGAGCGAGAGGCCTTCGATGAACTTTCGACCCGCGTCAGCGCCGCCTCGAATGCCAAAGGCAATGATCGAGCCCGCACCCTTGGGGAGGTACTTCTGCTGGAGCGCGTGCCATGGACTCGACGCCAGACCCGCGTACTTCACCCATTCCACGTCGTCACGTGCCTCAAGCCAACTGGCGACCGCGGTGGCGTTCGCGACGTGACGCTCCATGCGAAGACTAAGTGTTTCAAGCCCTTGAAGAAAAAGGAACGAATTGAGCGGGGCAATCGCCGCGCCCACGTCACGCAAGTACTGCAGACGCGCCTTAAGCACGAAACGAGCGGGAAAGAGTGACTCCGGTAATTGGCCGAACACGAGTCCGTGGTAACTCGGATCGGGCTCAGTGAACCCGGGAAAGCGACCACTGCCTTCGTAATCGAACTTTCCTCCATCCACGATGACCCCGCCAATGGACGTTCCGTGACCACCAATGAACTTGGTCGCGGAGTGCACGACGATGTCAGCGCCATGTTCGATCGGACGTGTGAGATACGGCGTGGCGAGCGTGTTATCAACTACGAGCGGGATCTTATGATCGTGGGCAATTTTCGCGACGAGCTCGAAGTTGAGCACGTCGCCCTTGGGATTACCGAGCGTCTCAGCGTAAAATGCTTTGGTATTGGGACGAATCGCGGCGGCCCATTCATTGGGGTCGTCAGGATCGTCAACGAAGGTAGTCGTAATGCCGAGTTTTGGCAGTGTGTAGTGAAAAAGGTTGTAGGTCCCCCCGTACAACGACGCTGATGAAACCACGTGTCCGCCATTTTCGGCCAAGTTCAGAATTGCGAACGTTTCTGCACTCGAACCCGAAGCCACCGCGAGCGCCGCGACACCGCCCTCGAGCGACGCAATCCGTTCTTCGAACGCGTTCTGGGTCGGATTCATTATTCGCGTATAGATATTGCCCAACTCAGACAGACCAAAAAGCGCCGCTGCGTGCTCAGTGTCGCGAAACACGTAACTCGTGGTTTGATAAATCGGCGGCGCTCTCGCACCGGTCGCCGTGTCCGGCGCTGTTCCGGCGTGTATCTGTCGAGTTTCAAATCCCCACTCAGTCACTGCAGTCTCCTTTTTCTAGATCGACGTCACGTCAATCGGCCTGTCGTACCCTATCCCGTAATGTTGATTGATTTAATCATGAATAGGGCGTTCGACACCGAAATTTATGTGCGTAATCGGCGCCTATAAATATTGTCACGGGTTGTTCACGTAGGCGACGAAAAACTCGTAGATTTCCAAGGAATTTCAAGGAAAATCTGCGATTACGCTTGAAGTAAGACGGTTTTGGTCGATGGTAGGGCAAGTCCCTTCGTCGCCGAGGCGCATCGCACCGGTCGCCTCGCAGCGACGGCCATGCGGATCGATTGGAGAACCCGTGGAACATTCCTCATTATTGCAGCGGATCAGCCGAATCCTTCATTGGGTGGGCGAGCTCACGTCGCGCTCGGGCACGGCGGTCGTGGCGACCGTTCTGATCGCGATTTTCATGATTTTCCTTGGTGTGAATGGTTTTCCTGGGACATGGGAAACGACATTCGCGACGGTCGTAAGCGCTATTACCCTGATCATGCTCTTCGTGATTCAACACACCCAAGCCCGGCACCAAAAAGTCCTGCAGATAAAACTCGACGAACTCATCCGTGCCTCGCCACGTGCCGACGACTTGCTCGTTCACCTCGAGGTCGCCCCCGACGACGAAGTCCTCGAACGTGAAAAGGAACAGGTAGCGCACCACGAGGCGCTCCGCGACGAACCAGAGTTAGAGGTCGTTGAGTACAATCCCACCCGACAGCTCTAGCAAACACGACAATTCACATTCTTTTGCGCCGATTGCTCGAGGCCCCCAATTAAGGTATCGAAGATGGTCGATTCCTGGACACCGACGCGCCCCGTTGACGCACGCGTTCGCACGAAACGCTAACAGTGGCGCACACGGAGCATCATCGCTACGAGAGCGTCATCAACGTGACGCCGCTGTCCCGGCGATGCAATGAACGCGCGCGACCCACAAAGAACGATGTTCAGTAATACCGACGTCGACGCGTCACGCAACGCTCCCAACGACTTCTCGCGTCAGCTCTTTGCTCCATTACCGAACCGCTATAACGTCCTTAACCAAATACTCTCATTCGGTCAAGATCGCAGATGGCGAGCGGCGATGGTAAGCCACGTCGTGGGCGCCAAACCCACGCTCGTTCTTGACGTCGCGTGCGGTCCATGTGCGGTGACCAAGCGACTCGCGAAAAAAACGTCAGCGATGATTGTGGGTGTCGATCTCAGCGAAGACATGCTTCGAGCGGGGCAATTAAATATCCAACGCGGAGGACTTGAGCGTCGCGTAGCCCTGGTCCTCTCTCGAGGTGAGCAACTCCCCTTCGCCGACGCAACGTTTGACGCGCTCACCTTCACGTATCTCCTTCGCTACGTGAATGACCCCGCCGCGACGATGAAAGAACTTGCGCGCGTCGTCAAGCCCGGCGGACCAATAGCAAATCTTGAGTTTGCGGTACCGCCACGACTTGGGTGGCGCATCGCGTGGTGGTTCTATACCCGCTGCGTCTTGCCCGTCGCTGGTTATCTCACCGGTGGCAAGGGGTGGTGGGACGTGGGCCGGTTCCTTGGGCCGAGCATCTCCAAGCACTACAAGAAATATCCCGTCGACTGGACCTTACGCGCGTGGGAGCACGCGGGCATCGAGCATGTCGAGAGCGAACGAATGAGTCTCGGCGGCGGCATAGTTATTTGGGGATACAAGGCGGGAGGCGAGTGAGCAAAGTATCGCCGACGGTTGTCGAACCCGCCTTCTACACGCAGCCATCGTTTCTTATACGACCACGTCTCCGTGATTGGTGGGCTATCCTTCACCCTCCCTACACTCTCTGTCATCTTTCATTCGTGGTGATCGGCGCATGCCTGATCGCGCCGGTCAATTCGTTTCGCCTATGGATGACGTTGCTCGCATTCTTTTTGGCTGTGGGTCTCGGGTCACACGCCCTCGACGAGCTCCAGGGTCGACCACTGCGGACCTCGATCCCCCAATGGCAACTTCGCGTTGCCGGATATGGCGGCGTGGGTGCGGCCGTCAGCATCGGAATCGTTGGCGCCATTGAAACGAACGCTTACCTCGGCATTTTCATCGTTCTCGGCATTGTCTTTGCTCTGAGTTACAACCTCGAGCTCTTTCACTCGCGACTTCATACCGGTCTCTCGTTCGCGTTGAGCTGGGGAGCGTTTCCAGTTTTGACTGCGTACTTCGCCCAGCACGCCACTCTCAACATCGCCGCATTTATCGCTGCGGCATTTGGCGGCCTTATCGCCACCGCGCAGCGACAGCTTTCCACGCCCGCGAGGAATCTGCGTCGCCGCGTCACTCGCGTGGAGGGTGTCGAAGTACTTCACGACGGCACTCGAGTTGCAATCACTCGTGAGAGCCTTCTGGCGCCGCTCGAGAGCGCACTGAAACTGCTTTGTTGGGCCACCGTAGCCCTCGCGGGCGCATTGGCGCTGACTCGCTACAACGTTTTTTAAGCGACCTAACTCTTGGTCCTCCTTCCTTTGGTCGGTCACTGTCTTCGTCCGAGGTGCTAATAGCGGCGCTGCGGTTCTCAGTCACCCTTGGTTAGGATGAACGCCAATGGCTTCATTACTCACCACACCTTTTAATTTCTCCTCAACTGCAGATCAGGTTCTCGCTGGTGTCAATCTTTCTGGTCGTAGCGCACTCGTCACTGGCGGCGCGTCGGGTATCGGCATCGAGACTTCGCGCGCACTCGCGCGCGCGGGCGCCACGGTCACTTTGGCCGTACGCGACATTTCCTCGGGCAACAGCGCCGCTAAGGATATAGCTTCATCGACGGGCAACACGGATGTCCGAGTCGAACTGCTCGACCTTACGAGTACCACCTCCATAAGTGCATTTTCTCGACGATGGAACATCCCTTTGCACATGTTGATTCTCAACGCCGGCATCATGGCCGTTCCCACGCTCGAACGATCGAGCCAGGGTCACGAGTTGCAGTTCGCCACGAACTTTCTCGGTCATTTCGCGCTAACCATGAACCTCTATCCATGGCTTGAGCGCGCCAACGGATCGCGCGTCGTGTCGGTCAGTTCGAACGCACATCATTTCTCACCCGTCGTCTTCGAGGACATCGACTTTCGCGAGCGACCCTACGAGCCATGGTTGGCCTACGGACAATCAAAAACCGCCAATGTTTTACACTCTGTTGAAATCACACGACGGTGGTCGAGTGGTGGTATTCACGCCAACGCGCTCAATCCCGGTGCCATTGCAACCAACCTCCAGCGCTACACCGGCACGATGCTGACCCCCGTCGAAAAACGTAAGACAGCCGAACAAGGGGCAGCCACGTCAGTTCTCCTCGCCGCCTCACCATTGCTCCAAGACGTTGGTGGTAGATACTTCGAGGACTGTAACGAGGCGGCCCAGGTGGCCAACCCCGAGATGTTCGGTGGCGGCGTCAATCCGTGGGCCCTTGACCCGACGAGTGCCCAGCAACTGTGGGAACTCGCCATACCGTTCATCAGCGAATAGCTGTTCAGAAGTTTTAACTCGACGGCTGGGCCGTGATGGTGGCGCGCATCGCGGTATCGACAAGTTCGACCCACGTTTGGCCGGGTGTCAGCGCAATGATCTTGCCCGCGTCATTCTTATAGACGATTCGAGTGGACAGGCTTTGGCGCGACCAAGTGCCACGCTGGACGCGCCCGGCTGAAAAGACCTCCGCCGGCCCCGAACCCGTCAATTGAGCGTAGGAGCCTTCGACACCCACTCCACCGCGGTAGAGCACGTTCATGACGATGACGTTGTTCGGGGACACTTGTTCGCCGGTAGCGGTCACGTCGGGGGCGCCGAAAATAGACCGATTCCACGAGTTCGTCTGCTCGTCCCACTGATAGGACGTCGCGAAGCCACTTTCGAAGTCAACACTGAAGGCATTCACCCGCGGACCCGTGGCGGGCGTCGACGCGGAGCGGTACGTAAAGAGCGGGGGTGGCGGTTTGGGTGCGCCGTCAAAGGTCATGAGCAAGGTGGCGTTCGCGAGAAGGTTGTGCGGCGGCGGACGACTTAATAAGCGAAACATCGCCGTGCCGGCGTTGGACTCTTGCACGAGTTTCACTGGCGCCGTTTCAATGCTGTCAATCGCGTACTGCGCGCCACCGGAGAAGGCGAAGATTCCCCCAATGGGATAGACGATCTCTCGGTCCGTGCGCCGTACCGAACGAACGGGACCTACTTCAGTTGGTAAGTGCGAGTTGAAGATGGCCGCGAGTCGAGTGATTCCACCTTCGACGATTTCCTCGTAGACGACATCCGCGTCTTGAATGCCGAATTGCGGGTGCGCCTGCGNNTTGTCAATCTTGATCGTCAGTGCCGAACGGTGTCTGGTGAGTTCGCTCGGATCAGGGATTCCGGTCAGCGGAGCGACGTACACGGGTTTTTGCGTTGTCGTCGTCGTTCCTATAGTCGTCGTCGTGACGTTTGAAGAACTCGTCGTGGTCGTCGTGGTCGCGGCGTCACCCCGAGCAGCGACGAAAACGTTGAAACTCACAGCCGTAACGAACGCGAGTGTCCCGTTGACGAATCTCTTCACGCGTGTAACTTACGCCCTTGCGCCCTTGTGAGCGACCTAAATTTTCCCGATGACGTCTTTCGCGTAGGCGTCAATTGTCCCTTCTGGATTGTCGTGCATGAGATAGAGGGAAAATTGAGTCGTACCGAGTTCCTTCAATTCACTTAGTCGATCTCGATGATTCTCCACCGGTCCAAGGATACAGAAACGGTCGATGACATCATCGGGAACGAATTCGGTGTCGGGGTTGCCTACTTTTCCGTGGTGGTGGTAGTCATAGCCTCGACGTCCTTTGATGTATTCGGTGAGCGCCTCGGGGACAATCTGCGGATTGTCGCCGTAGCGGCCAACGATGTCAGCGACGTGATTGCCCACCATTCCCCCGAACCAGCGGCACTGGTCGCGCTGGTGCGCGAGGTCCGTTCCTACGTACGCCGGAGCCGCGACGCACACACTGAAGTCGCTTGCATCGCGTTGCGCCTCCAGTCGAGCTTGGGTCACAGTCTCGACCGCCCAGTTCACGATGAATGGATCGGCCAACTGCATGATGAGCCCGTCCGAAGTCTGACCAGCGACCGCCAAAGCCTTGGGCCCGTAGGCGGCCATCCATACGTCGAGCGCACCATCTTTCACCCACGGAATGTCGAACGTCTCACCACGTAGCGTCACCTCACGACCCACCGCGAGGTTCTTGATCACGCCGATGCACTGGGCGAGTACGTCGAGCGACGCTGGTTTTCCGCCGGTGAATCGAACGGCTGAGTCGCCACGACCGATCCCGCAGATGGTACGAGGTCCAAACATTTCATTCAGTGTCGCAAAGAGCGACGCGGTCACGGTCCAATCACGCGTCAGCGGATTGGTCACCATGGGACCCACCTTGATGGTCGTCGTCGAACTCAAAATCTGCGAGTAGATGACGAACGGCTCTTGCCACAGAACCGCGGAATCAAAGGTCCAGAAGTAAGTGAATCCTGCATCTTCGGCGCGCTTGGCAAGTTCTATAACGTCACGCGCAGGTGGGTTGGTCTGAGCAACAAGTCCGAATTCCATAAATCTCCTTTTAGGGCCTCAACGCAGGAGTCCGTTCAACCCGCGCTTGAGAAAGACCCCCGCTCCTGGTGTGCCCACGTACTCGTCGTTCTCGATCACCACGTGTCCACGCGAAAGCACGGTTTTCGCCTTACCCTTGACCTTCATCCCCTCATACGCCGAGTAGTCGACATTCATATGGTGGGTCGCCGCCGAAAAGGTGTGCGTCGCGTGGGGATCATAGAGCACGACGTCGGCGTCCGCGCCAGGCGCAATGAGTCCTTTTCGAGGGAAAAGGCCGAACAAGCGCGCCGGCGTCGTTGATGTGACTTCCACCCAGCGTGCCAGCGAAATCTCACCGGCGTCGACGCCCTGGAAGATGAGGTCCAAGCGGTGCTCGACGCCGGGCATCCCATTAGGGATTTTTGCGAAGTTGCCAATACCAAGTTCCTTTTGTTCCTTGAAGCAGAACGGACAGTGGTCTGTCGCGACCACGCTGAGGTCGTCCGTGCGAAGTCCACGCCAGAGGTCAATGCTGTGGCTGGGGTCACGTAGTGGTGGCGAGCAAACGAATTTGGCGCCTTCGAAGCCCTCTCGCGCCATGTCATTCTCGGACAAAAAGAGATACTGCGGACAGGTTTCGGCGAAGACGTTCTGTCCGCGATCTCTCGCGCTAACGACTTCTTCGAGCGCTTCGCGAGCCGAAAGATGCACGATGTAGAGCGGCGCACCCGCCACGCGAGCCAACTGAATTGCCCTGTGCGTTGCTTCACCCTCGAGGAGCGAAGGACGTGTCGATCCATGAAAGCGAGGGTCGCCTTCGCCCCGGGCCAGCGCCTGCG
>PKZI01000021.1 GCA_003133005.1 Acidimicrobiaceae bacterium
GCCTGTTGGATTTTTGGCTACCTAAAGGAGTGTCACGAACTCTCAATATTTTTTATTTGAGTGTGGTGAAGCGTTGTGGGATCGAAGCAGGCCCGATGCCCGCTACGTTACGGGCGCGGACGTAGACGACGTAGGTGTGTGACTTCAACAAGTTGCTTACCGTCACGCTTCGCGTGACGGCGGAGAAACTAATCCATGTCGCACCACCGTTCACGCTGTACTGATAACTGGTGACGTTGTTGGTACTCGCCGCGACGCTCAGACGAAAACCGCCGGCGAGAGCGACGAGGCTCGCGATTCGAGGTCTCGTCGGCAGCGAGGTCGTATGCGACGCGGAGAAATTCAACGTGAACGTATGTAACGTCGTTCCCTCGTACGACAAGATCACGCTCACCGGTCCCGCCGTGTTCGTCGTGATGGTGAAGTTCGCCGCACCCGTCGTGTTCGACGTGACGTTCGCACTCGACTGTCCGGCACCGGTCGAGCTCGATGACTCTGCATTAATCAGAATCGTCCCCGAGGCGGCACTCGCCGTAACCAAAAGCGAGGCGTTCGCGACGGGGTTACCGTTCGCGTCCTTCAGCGCGACATTCACAGTCGCGTTCGCGTTCACGGTGGTGCTCGACATGGCGACCGCGAAGGAACTCTTCGCGGCATCAAGCTTTGGCGGACAGAGTCCAGCGATGAACGCGGCACCGTTAGGACTGCCGAGGCCCGACGCCATGTCGTAGCCAACACCAGCGCTATAGCCAGCGACGTTATAGATATTGTTCGCTCCCGTGGTGACGTCGTTGAAACCCACCCCTTCGCTCGCCATTTGATACAGCGTGGGATTAATAAAACCGAGGCGTGAAGTGCCGCACGCTTGTGTGGCGACGGCAACGATCGAACTCAAAAGGGGTGCCGCGATTGACGTGCCGCCAATGCTGTCCCAACCCGACGCACACACGCGTCGACAACGCACGACACCCGTACTCGTGCCCGAGTAGTACTCGATGAAACCAGTGTTCGGATCAGCCATGAGTGACACGTCGGGCACCATGCGCATGGTGTCGCTCGCGGTGATCCCGCTTCCGCTCTGCCAGGTCGGCCGACTCCACAGTACGGATTCTCCACCGCCACCAGATCCTCCACTCACCCCGCCGTTCCATACCGTCTCACTGAGGGGGCTGAAGTTTGAAACGGTCAGTCCGCCTACCCCGGTGACGAAGGGCTGGGACGCGGGATCGTCCACGGCGAGCGTCGTGGGGGTGTACCCGTCGGGGTTATCCGCACAGTCCGAGGAGCCCGAGTCACCCGACGCCGCAATGACGGTTTGGCCTTGAGCGGCCATTTGCTCGAAGATCGATTGCTCCGCGTCAGGAGTACCCGTCGGATCGGTCTCGCAGATTCCCCACGACGTCGTCACGATGGTGGCGGTGTCGTCATCGGCGATTTGTTGATAGATGTCGAGGGGACTCGAACCACTGTCGGGGCCTTGGTAGACCTCGATCGTCGCGCCGGGGGCGAGTACGGCGGCTTCTTCGACGTCAATGGTCGCCTCTTCGCTGTACGCGCCCGTTGGCCCGCCGTCGACGTTGATCGGCGTCACCGTCGGGCTGATGCCATAACACGTGAAGTACGTCGCGACGTCCGCTTCGTCGTAGAGACCAAGTTCGTAGGCCGCGATAGTCTGACCCGCGCCCGTATCACCGTTGGCGTACTCCGCGCTCAGACCATACGCGAGGGCCTGTTCGGTCGCGGGATATCCTCCCAGCGAGTTCGGCGTGGAACTCGACGTTCCCGCTGAGGTGCACGACGAAGGAAGCGTCACGTGTGCTTCCGCGTGACTCGTGGCGAGTTGGGCGCTGGGGGTCACGACGGACGAAAGTCCGGCGACGGCTTGGACGTTGTTCGCAATGGTGCTCGGCAATGTCGCATTCTTGGCGAATTGGGCGACCAAGCCACCCGACGTATGCACGGTCTCGACGGGGGTGTCGAACGCGCGCGCAATGTTCGACGTGAGCCCCGTGACGTGGAGCAAGACGTGGCTCGTGCTGAGACCACGTACCTTCAAGTCGAAGCCCCGAAAATAGGCACGCACGGCGTCAACTGTTGCTGCGCTCGCGCCAAATTCCTTGGCGTACTGCGTTGGCGTCAAGAAGTGGTGATAGTTCGTCGAGGCGGTGTCGCCGAGACTCGCGATGTATGTCGCGAGCGTGGATGCGTGTTGCTGCGTGAGTTCGAGGTCAAACGAAGTAGAGATGACCGTTTTTACGATTGTGTCATTGCGTGGGATTGCGCCAGCACTCGCGACGACGAGGCGAGGATCACTCGCGGTCGCCGGCGCAGCGACGAGGGCCGAGGTGCTCAGAACGAATGATGCCGCGACGAGTGCGGCGCGAGTGATGTGCAATCGACGAAACATAAGGCCAGCCTAGGAAAGAGTGAAGGTCCGAAGGCGATCCGGCCGGCCTTTCACAGGAAATCGTTAGTGAATTCTTATTTCTGTACGTCGCCGGCGGCGGCGTAGTGAGCCGAAAGGTCCGCGCATTCTCGACATACTGACTCTGGTATGACGCCAATTCGCATCAACCAGTTGAAGATGGTGAAACCCACGCAATAAC
>PKZI01000142.1 GCA_003133005.1 Acidimicrobiaceae bacterium
GTGCACACTTTTTCGTGGCACTGGTTCGCGCCTTCGATCTTCCACGGACAGAATGGCTTTTTTGCGGGGGCGTTGGTCGCCGCGTTCTATTACTGGGGTTGGGACGTCACGGCGAATCTCAACGAAGAAACGAAGGGTGCGACCAAGACGCCAGGACTCGGTGGCATTATCGGGATGGTTTTCGTCTTCATCCTCTTTGAGGTTTTCACCGTTGCGACGAACTTGGTACTGACCTCAGGTCAAATCCAAAAAAACGACGCGGACGTCCTCAGTGTCTTGGGTCAGGCGGTCTGGCACGGCACGGGCGGGAAGATCATTGTGATCGCCGTGGTTCTCTCGACGGTCGCGACGTTGGAGACGACGTTGATTCAAGTGACGAGGACCTTGTTCGCCATGGGTCGTGACAACACGTTGCCCAAAGTGCTCGGCCATATCCATCAGAAGTTGAAGACGCCAATCGTGGCGACCGCGTGCGTGACGGTGTTCTCGCTCGCATTGTTCGTCGGATCACAGTTCGTTGGATCGATTGACACGATTCTTTCCGACGGCATCGACGCGATTGGTCTGCAGATTTGCATCTATTACAGTCTCGCGGGACTCGCGGTCGTGATGTTGTACCGCAAGCAATTATTCCTCTCAGTCACGAATTTCGTCTTCATGGGGCTGTGGCCACTGGTGGGCGCGGTGTTCATGATCGTCATGTTCATAAAGACGATTCCGGAGCTCAACGGCACCACGCTTTGGGTTGGTCTCGGAGCGATGGCCCTCGGTCTCATTCCTATGTCGTACTACTGGATCAAGAGGAACCCTTATTTCGATATGCCATCGAAGGAAGATCGGATCGCGACCCTCATGGAGTTCGAGCAGAACCTGTAAACCCTTCATTGAGTCAAAGACCCGCCCCCACGTCTCTTCGTCGGGGCGGGTCTTTGAGTGCACGCAGCGCAATATCGGCGCGATAAGTTCAGTCTGGGGCAGAAGGAGGACAACATGGAACAGAGTCAGACGACCTCGCAGGCGAGCGGTAGCGCGACGACCGCTTTCATGCCGGGAAGAAGGCGCTTCATACCCTTTGCACTACTCATTGTCTTGACTGCGGGGGCCCTCGTTACCGCGGTCCTCTCGTCTAGCTCACCTGCGAGCGCGAGCACGGCGGTACGTGCCGCGTTGACGTCAACAATGACCGCGACGTCAGTGTCGTTCACGTTCAATGAAGACGTGACCGGTACCCAGTCGGCCGAACTGTCGGTCAGCGGTAGTTGTGCGACCGGACCCGAATGTCACGTGACATTGAGCGGCGCCGGCGAAGGCTCCACGCTCGGGACAACGCAATTAGTAGTGACCAACGGCGTCGCCTACGTCGAACCTTCGGGTTCTCTCGCGAGCGATATACCAACCCCGTGGATCTCGGTGCCCGTAAATTCCTCGAGCGCGCAGGGGGCTGGCGTACCCACCGGAACCGATGGGCTGTCGTCAATACTCGATCAGCTCGTCAACGTCGGTGACACGGTGACCGATAACGGCGAAGTGACGCTGAATGGCGCCACGGTCCACGAGTACACGGTCACGGCCAGTGCGTCCGTTGAACAACAACAGTTTTCAACGCTGCTAAATGCCCTTCCGTCGAGCGTCACCAGCTCCTTAGGTTCGGTCTCGTTGTCGGGTTACGGCGTCAACATTTACGTCGACCCCGACGGCAATATTGGCGAGTTGGCGTTAAAGGCGTCACTTTCGACGGCTAAGAACACCGAGACGCTCTCGACGACTCTCACCTTGTCCGGCTACGGTGACCCAGTGAGCGTGATCGCTCCGCCGGCCAATGAAGTCACGCCGCTGTCGTCGGTTATAAAGTCACCGTTCGCGTCACTCTAATTTCTATTTGTCGCTGTCCCATGGTCGGGCGAACTTGAAGTGGATGAGAGTTCTCGAGGCTGCGGTCCTCAGTCGGGTTTGTCCCGGCACAGCGTGAGCGTTGTGCGCCTTGGCGCGATGGGAGTGAATTCGGGCAAAACGACGAATACGAGGGCAAGCGAGTGATGCGTCGCCTCGCCTCGGTTGAACGTGCGTCTCTTACGAATATTGCGTTCCTCGTTACGTTTGGCATCAGTTTCGGTTACGTGGAGGCTGCGGTCGTGACCTATTTAAGGGTCCTGGACAAGTTTCATCAGAACTATCCCATTTCCCACTACAAGGTCTATTTGAATCTGGGATTCATCACTTTTGTCAAGCCGGCACATTCGATCTTGCTCACTACGCGCATTGCCAACATCGAAGTTGGACGAGAGGCAATGACGATCGCGATGCTGGTGTGTGTGGCGTGGGTCGCGGGTCGCAGCGCCGCCCAAAGAGGCGCGGCATTTCTTATTGGCTTTGCGACGTGGGACATCTTCTACTACGTGTGGCTCTGGGTACTCGACGACTGGCCACGCAGTTTGTTCACGCGCGACGTGTNNCGCGTCACCCGAGGTCGTTCTCGCGCTTCTAGGCACGCGTTCGCGATGGATTGTCGACGTTCCCTAGTATCGAGCAATGGATCTGGAACTCGAAGATCGCGCCTTTCTTATCACGGGTGGCACCGACGGCCTCGGCCTCGCTCTCGCACGGACTCTCGTAAAGGAAGGTGCACGCGTCGCCGTGTGCGGGCGCGATACAGAGAGATTGACACAGGCGTCAGAGGCGCTCGGTGATCGTGCTTTTTGCATGCGAGCCGACGTTTCTCGCGATGTCGAACTCGACGCTTTTATCGATGCTGCGCTGTCGAACCTCGGCCGTCTCGACGGAGCAGTGAATAACGCAGGACGCAGCGCCGGTACACCGATCGCCACTTCGTCGGATCAGGAGTGGCGTGACGACTATGAGTTGAAGGTCATTGCGGCCATGCACCTCGCCCGACGGGTACTTCCCGCGCTCGAAGAGACGAAGGGCTCACTTCTCAACGTGCTCGCGATCATGGCGAGGTCACCTCAGGCAAATTCCACTCCCACCACTGCGTCGCGCGCGGCGGGTCTCGCCTTCACCAAGGCAATGGCGAACGAGGTCGGGCCAAAGGGCGTGCGAGTGAACGCGATACTCATTGGTCTTATTGAATCTGGACAGTGGCGACGTCGCGCCGAAACTTCAAAAACGAGTCTCGATGACCTCTACGCGGCGATGGCGAAGGGCTCGAATATCCCACTCGGGCGGGTAGGGAGAGCTGACGAGTTCGCCGATCTTGGGGCATTTCTACTCTCACCTCGGGCCAGTTACATAACGGGCGTGGGAATCAGTATTGACGGGGGCATGTCGCCGGTCATCTAACTTGCGCCGTCATCGCCTCAAAGATTGTTTTGTTCCGCCTCACGCCCTTGGCAGGTACGTGGAAATAGCGGACGTATTCGAACGACGTGAACAACCAGCGCTACCTCGGCGAGCCGAAGAGCCTTTGGGGCCGATCGCACTGTTCGAATAACGCGACGTGATCCCGAGCTGAAGCGTCGCCGCTCAGTTCAACTTGTGGTGCGTAAGGCGGTTATCCAATCTTGTTCACGTTTTGTTCACGTTTTGGTCACGTTGCACCCTCGCTCGTACTGGAAGCGAAAATTCATCAAAGTCTTGGCTTTAGGTGACTTATTGTCTACTAAAAGCTAGGGGCAAGGTAATCATGCTGATCAAGGGCGCGAGCGGTGTGCAGAGGGGTCACGGCGTGTCAAGCCCTGACGCGCGCAGTCAGCGCAGACTCCCTCGATCCGAAAAGGCTCGTGACCGATTTACGACGTGTCGCCGGCGCACGAGCGATTGGACGGAGATGCACTCAATCACTCCTTGGTCAGCGTGTGGAGAAGTGTGATGCCGCGCTCCACCAAAGTTGTGCTCGTCGCGACACTGGCGGCCGCGGTCTGGCTGCTCGGTGCTTCGGCGCCCAACCACGGAGATCGCAACGGCACGTCTGGCCGACCCGTCGCACACACCCCGGTACCGACGTACACCTTCGGCATCAACGACGTGTTCGATACGAAGTGGAATGCGCCGACTGATTTGGGAGGTTCGGATTCGAATCAAGTGACGACGACGAATCCGTTGTCGGTGAGCGGTTTGAACCTTCCCTACACCGATATCCCAGTTGGCTCGAGCACCGACAATGCCAGCTGGTATTACGTGTCATCGTCGGAACT
>PKZI01000032.1 GCA_003133005.1 Acidimicrobiaceae bacterium
CAACGCCCCGATGGCGCGGCGTGGATCAATGGGAACAATTCAGTGCTCGAGTCCATGACCGCCAGCCTCGAGATCCTCGACAGGATCTGTACCGAGTAGAAGTGCCGCAATTGCTCCCGTAGCAATCTTTGGGAGAACCTTGTGTGAACTCACTAATACTTGGTGGAAGTAACGCGACTATGTTCAGACTCCCTTGCACCCCTATTGACGAGGTGAAACAAGGAAACTCCAAAATCAAAGCACGTGCCCTCAAGCGCCAGCGACAGCCCGCACGCTCTTCACTCGGACCTTCGGAACCAATGCTGAGACTTACTGCTGCCCTTCGGCCATGCTGTCGGACATTGCGTTCAAGCCGACACGAGGGGTTTGATTGCGTCGAGCGCTGAACCAAGGTGGTCGCGTTCGATCTCGAGGTCATATCGAGCCTGGAGGTTGATCCAGAACCGCTCGCTGGTCCCAAAGAACCTCGCGAGCCGCAGCGCGGTGTCCGCACTGATCCGACGCTTGCCGTGGACGATCTCATTGATCCGTCGAGGTGGTACCCCAATCGAGACCGCGAGGCGGTGTTGGGTAACTCCGAGCGGCTCCAAGAAATCCAAGAGCAAGATCTCCCCCGGGTGTATCGGTGAAATTGTGGCAGCCATTTCAGTTCCTCTCAGTGATAATCGGTAATGGTGACCTCTTCAGGTCCTGCCTTGGTCCAGCGGAAGCAGATCCTCCATTGGTCGTTGATGCGAATGCTGTACTGCCCCGCTCGATCGCCGCTTAACTTCTCGAGCCGATTTCCGGGCGGGATTCGAAGGTCAGCGATGGCCTCGGCGGCGTCGAGAATCGCCAACTTACGAAGGGCAATTCGCTGAAGGTCACCATGAAATCTTCGAATCACAATGCGCCGCCACACCCGTTCGGTGTCCTTGTCGCCGAACGATTGAAGCACATGAAAAGTATATCCCTTGGCGTTATGAACGCAAGACGTTATGCCGAAAGAATTTCTTGTCCCGGTTGATCTGGCCGGACCTCACTGCGGGTCACACTCGACGATTCTGATTGTGAACGACCAGTCTCGGAAGTAAAGGACCTTGTCGCCGCCACTTTGTCAGTCAACCAGCAGCACGATTTTTCCGCGTACACCTCCAGTTTCGCCTACACGTTGAGCCTCAGCGATGTCGGCCAAAGGAAACGTTTGTCTCACCGGGAGAAGGAAATTAACGGAGTCAACAAGCTCGGCGACTTGAGCGAGTGCGTAGATCGCGCGACCTGATTCACCACTGCTGAAGCGCACGCCGTATTTCTTGGCACCAGCGAAATCAGCAATCGTGATGACGTGGTCTTCGCCACCGGCAAGTTCAATGAGTTCAAGTAGGCCACTGCCCGCAGCGTCGAGCGCCAAGTCGACACCCTCGGGAGCTAGAGCACGTACCCGCTCCGTCATTCCCTCGCCGTAGGCAACTGGTTCAGCCCCCAGTGTTCGCAAATATTCATGCGTTGCGGGGCTACCTGTTCCAATGACGCGTGCACCACGTGCAATTGCAAGTTGTACGGCGGCGCTTCCAATGGTTCCGGAAGCGCCGTGTTGATTCGTGTGAACAATTGTTTTACTTTTTTACCTTTTCCTGGATTTCAACGCTATAATGTAAAAACGTAAGGGCGAACTAGTCCAAAAGGGACCGAAATGTCAAAGAAGCGGAGGGCGGAGTCGCCGATCATCTCTGCGATTGAGCGATTGTTATTGACCCAAGACACTGTGACCTCAGGAGACGTCGCCGAGGCTGCCCACGTCAGTCGCCAAGCTGCGCACTACCAGTTGAGTGCGATGGCAGCACGTGGCGAGATCGAACACGAGGGCGCCGGACGTGGGAGCCGATACCATCGGCGGGCGCTTCTCACCTTTCGCTACAAGCTCGACGGACTGGCAGAAGACACGGTGTGGGCCGAGGAGAAGGCCGAACTTCGACGTCGTGACTTGGAGATCCTCGACAATCCACTTCTGTTGCCACTTCTGAACTTCACCTTCACAGAAATGGTCAACAACGCAATTGACCACTCACGCGGATCGGACCTCGACGTGCGTTGGTACGTCTCCGAGGAACAAGTCGTCTTCGAAGTGATCGATGACGGCATCGGCGTCTTTCGCAACATGGCTACTGAGCGACGATTGCCCACCGAGTACGACGCCATTGGTGAAATCTCCAAGGGCAGGCAGACCACCGCACCCGAAGCTCACAGCGGGCTCGGAATTTATTTCACATCGAGGATGACCAGCCGATTCGTGCTTACAAGTGGACATCTCTCTTGGATCGTCGATTCTCATCAAGACGACGTCGCCGTCGAGTGGCTCGAGAATGAACGGCTTGGAACTCTGGTGCGCTGCGAGTTCGATGCCAACACGACGCGGACCCCCCTTGAAGCTTTCAACACGATTTCGATGTCTGATCGACCCGGAAAACTGCGATCTAACGTTCGCGTTTCACTCTTTGAGCGTGGCGAGAATTTTGTCTCGCGCACAGAGGCGAAGCGCCTTGCCGCCGAGCTCGAGCACTACGCAGAAGTGGAGGTCGACTTTAAGGGAGTGGGCCAGATTGGTCAAGGATTCATCGACGAACTCTTCCGGGTCTGGCAATCTGCGCACCCCAACACTCGCCTTCTTTGGAAGAATACGAACCCCGCGATCGATGCACTCATTCGTCTCACGCTTGAGAGGTAAAGCCAACGCTATCTTCGAATTAAGCGCAGAGATGATGAGTGGACCTTGAGTCACACAATACGAACCGGTTGACCGTCAGTCACCCAGATTCACGCTATAATTCTGTACATGACCACACTGCCCATCGCCGATGCTCGAGCTCAGTTGTCCAAATTGGTCGACGAAGCGAGTTCGACTCATGAACGGATCGAAATCACGAAGAACGGACATCGAGCCGCCGTACTCATGGGCGCCGACGACTACGACGCCATGCGCGAAACGATTGCCGTACTGTCCGACCCAGCGCTGCTGCTCGCACACAATGAGGGCATACGAGCGCTTTCTGAAGGTGATGTCCTCAACAGCGATCAACTCGTCAAGGCAATGAAGAACGCCGCACGCAGTGTCGACACCAAGTAGCGAGCGATACAACCTACTTATCGTCCGATCGGCAGCAACAGCGCTCTCTGAAGTGCTCCCCGAGAAAATCGCGCATGCGGTCTACCAATTCATCACCGGACCATTGCTCGACAACCCTCGGCGTGTCGGAAAGCTACTCGAACCACCCTTGGCACCGGCGTACTCAGCGCAGCGCGGCGACTATCGGGTGCTGTACTT
>PKZI01000053.1 GCA_003133005.1 Acidimicrobiaceae bacterium
GTCGAGATGGGCCAGTACAACGACTTGCCGCACTTACTCTCACCCGTGGTCGTTGATCCGAAGAAGGCGGCCAACATTCTCGCGTGGGCGGTAAAGGAGATGGAGCGTCGTTACGGCCTGCTCGCAGAGAGTGGCGCACGTGACATTACGAGCTACCAGCAGATGATCGCGCGCGGCGAGATCAACCACCCTGCTTCGACGCGTGAAATGGTGGCGAGTGTGTTCGAAGAGGCGACGGGGCTCGTCAGTGACCTCGAAGAACCGCTCGGTCCCGAAGAACTGCCCTACATCGTCATCGTCGTCGATGAGCTCAACGACCTGATGATGGTCGCCGCGCGCGACGTCGAGGAATCCGTCGTGCGCATTGCTCAGATGGCGCGGGCCGTTGGTATTCATCTCGTCCTCGCGACCCAACGTCCGAGCGTGAACGTGATCACCGGCGTCATCAAGGCCAACATTCCGAGTCGAATGGCCTTTGCGGTGTCCTCGCTCGCCGACAGTCGCGTCATCTTGGACCAAGCGGGTGCCGAGCGACTGATTGGTAAGGGCGACATGCTGCTCGTGACCGCGTCGAGCAATATCGCTCGTCGCCTGCAGTCGCCGTGGGTCTCCGAAGAGGAAGTCCGTCGCGTCGTCGAGTTCTGGCGTGCCCAGGGGGGGCGCCAGGAGACCGTCGTCGCCCTCGACGTCGCGCCTCAGTACTCGTCATCGTCGTCGGGCGCGGGAGACGACGATGACCAGATACTGCGACAAGCGCGTGAACTGGTGATCATGCACCAATCGGGATCAACGTCCATGCTCCAGCGCAAACTTCGAATTGGCTTCGCGAGGGCCGGGCGTATAATGGACCAACTCGAACAGGAGGGTGTGGTCGCTGCTGGCGATGGATCGAAGGCTCGAAAGGTGTTGATTACGCCAGAAGAGTTCGAACAGCAGTCTTCTCTCTAATCAGTGCGGTCGCGACGTCCATCTTCTAGTACTCGCACGCGTGGCGTGTTCGCGCGCTTCTTCGCGCTGGTACTCGGGGCGGCCGTTGCAGTGGGTCTCATAGTGGGACTACAGATTCCCCTGCTGCATCCCACAGCGACCAGTCGGATCTCACTCGCATCGCTTCATTTGAAGAACACCCAGCAACCTCTCGCGTGGCCGAACGTGGGCAGTGCGGCCGTGGTGATACCGTCGCTCGGCGTCGAGCGAAGTTGGCACAACAGTGTCCAGCCCATTGCGAGTCTCACGAAATTGATGACCGCCTACGTCGCACTCAAGAAGTTGCCGCTCGGTCGCGACGCGACGGGACCGTGTCTCACCATCAACGCAGACGACGTGAGCACGTACGAGGAGATGAAGGTCACCGATCAATCGAGCGTGGCGGTAGCGGACGGCGAGTCGCTCTGTGAACTCGACCTACTGAACGGACTGCTGGTGCACTCGGCGAGCAACTACGCGGTCCTACTCGCCGACATGGTCGCGGGAAACGTCACGTCATTCGTTGCACTGATGAATCAGAGCGCGAGCGCGCTAGGGCTTGTTGGTACGCACTACGCCGACGTGTCCGGCTTCAGCGACTTGTCGGTCTCGACCGCCCTTGATCAAGGTCGACTCGCGGCGCTACTGATGGAGTCGCCGCTGGTGCGCGCAATTGTCGACCAGTCGACGGTGACGCTGCCGTACGCGGGGACGGTGGATACCTTCACGCCGTACCTTGGAGTCGACAACGTGGTGGGCGTGAAGTCGGGACGTACCGCCGAGGCGGGAGGGTGCGACGTCATGGCGATGACCTTCGTCGATGGGACGTCGACCAAGATCGCCTACGCCGTCGTACTCGGCCAGCAAGGTGGTGACCTCCTTGGTCCGGCGGGTGAGGCGGCGCTCGCCCTCGACCAATCCGCGACGACCGAGCATACGATTTTGCTCAGCCGTGGCACGATCGTGGGCACGCTCGGTTGGGGCGCGAGTCGCACGAACGTCATCGTGGGGCACGTGGCGAGTTTCTCGTGGTGGACCGCAAAGGATACGTTCAGTGCGAGCGTGCACCTACGTCGGATCTCGAGTGCGGTGCACCCGGGTGAGAGCGTGGGTTACGTGCTCGTGGCTGGCGCGAGCGGGCGTCGGGTGCCGCTCATCGCGAGTGGGCGCGCGGCCCCGCCGTCACTGTGGCAGCGCGTAACCTGAGTCGGTGCGAAGTCGCGTCCCCGCCAGTTCGGCCAATTTGGGTCCGGGTTTTGACGCCATCGCGGTGGCGCTGAATCTCTACGTCGAGGTGACGATCGAACTCGCTGACGAGTTCGCCATCACGAGCGAGGGAAACGGTGCGGGAGTCTTCGACGACGATCAGAATCTCGCCGCCGTCGTGGCGACATCGATTCTTGGACATTCGAATTTCAACTTGCACGTGAAGTCCGAGATTCCGGTCTCGAGGGGACTCGGTTCTTCGGCTGCGTTGGCGCTCGCTGCCGCTGGCGCCGCCGGCGCGACGGATCCGCTTCGTGTCGCCGCATCGATTGACGGACACGCCGAGAACGCGGGCGCGTCAATGCTCGGTGGCCTGGTCGCCGCGGGAGTGCGTGACAGCGAGGTCGCCGCACGTTCCCTGGTCCTCGACGACGTGTGGCGTTTCGTGGTCGTCGTTCCCGAGACGCAACTAAAAACCGCCGACGCGCGCCGCGTACTTCCTTCTTCGGTGCCTTTTAGCGACGCGGTCGCGAATCTCAGTGCACTCGGTCTGCTCCTCGCGGGACTGGCGAACCACGAAGCCTTCGTACCGTGGTCCATGGACGACACCTTGCACCAGCCGTATCGGATGGAGTTGCTTGATTTCGCGCGTCCCTTGCTCGAGTGCTTGCGCGACGCGGGTGCACGTGGCTCGTGTTGGTCTGGAGCGGGATCGTCGATGCTCGGTCTGTGCGAGGTCGCCGCGGCCCCGCACGTCGCCGAAGCAGCCCGGCAGTTTCTGCTGGCGCACTCAGAACCGGGCGATGTGCTCGTTCTCGAAGCGGACCGCGCGGGTCTGGTCATCCTTTGAACTCGACGTCGAACAACGAGTCTCGTAACTCGTTCGTAGGTGCGGGTCTGGTCTTGTTCGCGGCGTCGTTCATTCCCTGGTCCGCTGCGCTCGCGCAAGCTGCCTTCGGAACCATTGGGCCCTCGGCGTCGAGTTCGTGGCGTTTCTTGCTCGGCGCGGTGATGCTGCTCGCCATTGCCCGCCCGAAGTTCCGTCGTTTCACGCGACATCAGTGGATCGGTGCCGTCGCGTTCGGCACCGCCGTTGCCTTCATGAACCAATCGTTCTACCAAGCGATCGCGCGAATTCCACTCGGCACGGCGGTCGTGATCGAATTCCTCGGGCCGCTACTCGTGGCGGCGCTCGGGAAGCGATCCTGGCGTCACTTCGGCTTCGTGCTGGTGGCGGGCGCGGGCGTGGTTGCGCTCTCGCACCCTGGTGGGGGTCTCACGTGGCCGGGCGCGCTGTTCGCCGTGTGCGCAGGGCTCGGCTGGGCGCTGTACCTCTTCGCGTCCCAGCGCCTGGGGGGCTCGACGACCGGACTCGAAGGACTGGCCCTGGGCGTTTCGGTCGCCGCCCTGTGGACACTGCCCTTTGACATTACGAGTGCGCACGTCGTTTCCTCGCACCCTTACGTGCTGGGACGTCTGACGCTGGTAGCGCTGATGTCCCTCGTCCTCGGTTTCGGCGCTGAGTTGTCGGCGCTGCGTCGTTTGAAACCCTCCGTTGTTGGGGTGCTGGTGGCATTTGATCCTGCGATTGCGTTCTTCGTGGGTTGGTTGCTGCTTTCGGACAGATTTAGCGTGTGGGACCTCGTGGGTCTCGCGTGCGTCATGTTCGCGAGCGTCGGCGTGACGCGTGATTCGGCCCGCGAACTCGTCGAAATCGCTGGGTAGGCTGGAACGGTGGCGACGCCGAAAACCTTCAGTATTCGCACCTTTGGCTGCCAGATGAACGAACACGACTCCGAACGTCTGGCGGGACTCTTGGTGGCGGACGGACTGGTACCCGCGACGAGCGAGCGCGACGCGGACGTCGTAGTGCTCAACACGTGCACCATTCGTGAGAACGCCGACCTCAAGCTCTACAGCGCGCTCGGTCATCTCAAGGCGCTCAAGCAGGAGCGTCCGGACATGCAAATTGCGGTCGGCGGGTGCATGGCCCAAAAGGACCGTGGGGCTATTCAAGAGCGCGCGAACTGGGTCGACGTGGTCTTTGGCACCCACAACGTGAACGCCGCACCCGCGTTGTTGCGCCGGGCACGAAGCGACGGGTCACTCGTCGAGGTACTGGACGAGCCCGATCCGGTGTCGAACCGCGAGATGGCACCCGCCCTCTACGCGGTGCGCGAGACGCCGTTCGCCGCGTGGATCACCATTCAGACGGGCTGTGACAATTCCTGTGCGTACTGCATCGTGCCCTCGGTGCGCGGTCGAGAGATCAGTCGACCCATGGACGATTTGATCGAAGAGGCCACGATGCTCGCGAACGCGGGCGTGGTCGAACTCACGGTGCTCGGACAGAACGTCAACTCCTATGGTCGCGACATCACCAAGCGAGGCCCTTTGTTCGCCGCACTTCTTCGCGCGTTGGGTGAGGTGGAGGGCATTGAACGCATTCGCTTCACGAGTCCGCACCCCAAGGACTTGCGCCCCGAGACCATCGCCGCCATGGCCGAGACGGCGAACGTCTGTCCACAACTTCACCTGCCCATGCAGCACGGCTCAAACCGCGTACTGCGCGCGATGCGGCGCGGTTACACCATCGAGCGCTACCTCGAGCGTTTGGCCCAGGCGCGCGCCGCGCTGCCAGACCTCGCGGTGACGACTGATTTGATCGTGGGCTTTCCCGGAGAGACGGAGGCGGAGTTCGAAGAGTTACTCGAGGCGGTGAGCGTGGCTCAGTTCGATTCAGCCTTCACCTTCATCTTCTCACCGCGCGAAGGAACGCGTGCTGCACTGTTGACCAACGAATTCATTGCCGACGACGTCATCAAGGAGCGTTTCGAACGACTCAAGCACGTCCTCGATCGCTCGGCGTTGAAGAAGCACGCGGCGCGTGAAGGACTTCTCGAAGAAGTACTGGTCGAAGGTCCCTCGCGGCGCAACGCCGCAATGTTGTCGGGACGCACTCGACAAGGAAAACTCATCCATTTTCCTCTCGTCGAAGGAGTTCGAGCGGGTTCTCTCGTGCACGCGCGCGTCAACCACGGCGCGCCCTATCACCTGATTGGCGAGATCGAGAGCGTCGTGCGCGCACCTCGACACAAGATTCGAATACCGCTGCTCGTCTCGTGAGAAATCACGGCGGTCCCGCCGTCGCCCTGGTGGGAACCACCGCGTCAGGAAAGTCGGCGCTCGCGCACCAACTCTGCCTGGAGAACCCTGACGTCGCCATTCTCTGCGTGGACGCAATGACCGTCTATCGGGGTATGGATAGAGGCACCGCGAAGCCCACGCGCGCACAGCGCGACGAGGTGGACTACCACCTTCTCGACCTCATTGAACCAAGCGAGGAGTACACCCTTTATGAGTTCCAACACGCCGCGCGCGAGGCGGCCGCGCAGGTCTGGCAACTGGGCGGCGCGGTGCTCTACGTAGGCGGCACCGGACTCTACGGACGTGCGGTGCTCGACAACTTTGACATCCCGCGTCAGTACCCTGAGGTGCGTGCCGCGCTCGAAGAGCGCAAGGGCGACCTCGCGGGCCTCTTCGCGCAGTTGTCCGCGCTCGACCCGCTCGCGGCGAGTCGTATGGAGCCCACCAACGAACGACGCATCATCAGGGCTCTCGAGGTGACCTTGGGCAGCGGTGACGCGTTTTCCTCCTACGGTCCCGGACTTCGCTCCTACGGGCCGGTGCGTGTCGTCCAAGTGGGGCTGCGCACAGATTTCGACGTGCTCGACGAACGAATCGAGCGGCGTTTTCTTACCTGGATGCGTGAGGGCTTGCTCGACGAAGTTCGAGCGTTACGTGCGTCGCCGGGTGGACTAAGTCGCACGGCGCGTCAAGCGGTGGGCTACCGCGAACTACTGCGCCACCTCGAAGAGGGGTCGGACCTGGACGAGTGTGTGCGTGACGCGATTACACAGAGCAAGCGACTCGCGCGACGTCAGCGCTCGTGGTTCTCGCGCGATCCCCGCATTGAATGGTTCGACGAACCTGATCTCGCGGCCAAACGGCTCCTCGAGGTTCTGAACAGTCCCGATGGCTTCGTGAGAGACTAGGTAGTAATGGGTCTTCGAACACTGCAGAAATGGCACGGCGCGGGCAACGACTTCCTCGTGGACGTGGTGGAACCCGGCGACGGTATCTGGTGGAACGGCGAGCGCGCGCAACGAGCGTGTCACCGCTCCTTCGGCGTTGGTGCCGATGGCGTCTTGGTGGCTACTTTGGGTGCGCCGGTCACCATGGTGCTCTACAACGCAGACGGGAGCGTGGCGGAGATGTCCGGCAACGGGATACGCTGCCTCGCCGCGGCGGTGCGTCGCGCGACCAAGGCCGACTGGGACGAACTCGAGGTGCTCACGGACGCGGGCGAGCGTCACGTCGAACTCACGATGGACGGCGACGCGGGTTATGGGCGCGTGGACATGGGTGAGGTGTCGTTCTCGTCGACACTCGCGGGTGCGCTCGGTGTGGCGAACGTGGGCAACCCTCATGTCGTCGTGCTCGACGATGCGTCCTGGGACGTGCGAACCCGCGAAGAGAAGGCGGCGTCGTTCGCTGATCAGCTCGGTGGCGCCAACGTGGAGTTCGTGACGGTGCTGGACAAAAGTCGTGCGAGGATTCGAGTGATTGAACGCGGGGTTGGTTGGACCTTGGCGTGTGGCACCGGATCGGTCGCGACCGCCGCGGTGCTGCACCGTGATGGTCTAGTGGATTCCGAAGTCACCATTGAAAACCCGGGGGGTGACCTCATGGTGAAACTCGGTGCCGATGGCGCGTCACTCGCGGGTCCCGTGCAGTTCGTCGCCGACGTGGGGTGGCTCGAAGCGTGACCTACATACCAACGACGCTCATTGAGCGCACGTTTCGCGAAAAGATCGTGCTCGTCGGTGTGCAGTTTCCGGGGGTCACGGGCGAAGAACTCGAGCGTCAACTCGACGAATTGGCGTTGCTCGTCGACACCGCGGGCGCCGACGTCGTTGCGCGCGTCGTCCAGCGCCGCGACTCGCCCGATCCCGCGACGTTCCTCGGGTCGGGCAAGGTCGACGAACTGCGTGACATCTGTCTCGCGGTTGACTCGGACACGGTGGTCTTTGAGCACACGCTCTCGCCGGCGCAGCAAAGAAATCTCGAGAAGATTCTCGGGCGCACCGCGATTGATCGCACCGCCGTGATCTTGGACATCTTCGCGCAAAACGCGCGCACGCCTGAGGGCAAGGCGCAGGTGGAGCTCGCGCTTCTTCAGTACCGACTCCCGCGACTTCGTCGCGCGAGTGGATCGCTATCCCAGCAGGCCGGTGGTATTGGCACGAGAGGACCAGGTGAAACCCAGCTCGAAGTCGATCGTCGTCGTCTGGTCAATCGCATCCATCACATACGTAACGAATTAAAGGACATCGATCGCACGCGCGGGGTCCAGCGCCAGGGTCGCGCGCGCGGTCGACACCGTGAAGTGACCCTGGTGGGCTACACCAACGCGGGAAAGTCCTCGATGCTCAACGCGCTCACCGACGCCGACGTCGTCGCCGAGAACCGCCTTTTCGTTACGCTCGACCCTCGCACGCGCCAGCGCCAGTTGCCCGGGGGTGAGACGGTGCTGTTCACTGACACGGTGGGCTTCATCTCGAATTTGCCGCACGAACTCGTCGAGGCCTTCATGAGCACGCTTAAGTCCGTGCAACTGGCGGACCTTCTCGTGCACGTGGTCGACGGTGCGAGTGACGACGCCGAACTACAGATCAGCGCGGTACACGACGTGCTCAAAGAGATCGGGGCCGACGAAGTGCCCGAGTTGCTCGTCTTTAACAAGGCGGACGTCCCAGGATCGCGTGCGCGCGACCTCGCAAAGCTGCACGAAGGCAGTGTCTACGTGTCGGCCCTGACGGGCGAGAATCTCGACGAGGTCATTGCCACGATCGGTGAGCGTCTGCGTACGAACGACCGTCTGATTACGCTGCGTCTGCCGCTTGATCGGGGCGACTTGTTGGCCGCGGCGCACCGCGAGGGAGAGGTCGTCGAGACCTCGGTCACGAGCGAGGGCGTCCTGTTGCGAGTGGTGCTCGACGCCGTCGGAGCGGCGCGATTCGACGAATGGCGAGTACCCGCGTGAGTTTTGTGCCACCTCCGTATCCCTACGAGCGCCTCGACCGATTGAAAACGCTCGCCGCGCATCATGAGGGTGGTCCCATTGACTGCTCGATCGGCACGCCCATCGACGCACCTCCCGATTTCGTGATCGAAGAACTCGCCAAAGGCGTAGGGGCACGGGGATACCCCGCGTCGATTGGCTCGGCCGATTTTCGTGCCGCTGCGGCCGGTTGGCTCGATCGTCGCTTTGGCGTCACGGTGGGTCCCGATCAGCTTGCGGGGTGCGTGGGCACGAAGGAGTTCGTGGCGTCGCTCGCGCAGTACTTGCACCTTCGTTCACCCGAGCGCGACACCGTACTCTTTCCCGCCATTAGTTACCCGACGTACGCCATGAGCGCCGTGCTCGCCGGACTTCGAGCTGTGCCCGTTGCCCTCAAGGGTGGTGAGCTTGACCTCGCGTCGATCGGTATCGAGGACGCGAGTCGCGCGCTCGTGCTGTGGTCGAATTCTCCCTCAAATCCAACGGGCGGACTGGACGATCTCGAGGCAGTCGCCGCGTGGGGACAGCGTCACGGAGTACTGGTCGCGAGTGATGAATGTTACGCCGAGTTCACATGGACCGGCCGACCACGCTCCATACTCGAGCACACGCTCGAAGGCGTACTCGCGCTGCATTCGATTTCGAAGCGCTCGAACCTCGCGGGCGTGCGGGCGGGGTTCTATGCCGGGGACCCTGAGATAGTCGCGTACCTGCGCCTCGTTCGCCAGCACGCGGGCCTAATGATCCCCGGTCCGGTGCAGGCGGCCGTTGCGCTCGCGTACGGCGACGACGAGCACGTCGTGGTGCAACGCGCGCGCTATCGTCACCGGCTCGAGTTGCTCGCGAACGCCTTGATCCACGTGGGCGTCGACGCGCCACTGCCCGACGGTGGTTTCTACTTGTGGAGCTCAAAGCCCGGCGCGGACGGATGGCAATTGGCCGAGATGCTCGCGCAAGTGTCGGGACTCATCGTGAGTCCAGGGGAACTCTACGGTGATGCCGGCGCCGATTTTGTTCGAATTGCCGTAGTCCAACCGGACGAACGACTCGAGCTGGCAGCGTCGCGCCTTTCGTCGCGCTAAGAGGTCCCAACTACGATTGACGCATGGCCGAGTTAGAAGAACGCATCAACACGTGGTTTGAGGACATCTCGGCGATGTCACCCGACAACCATGAGGCTCGTCGCGACGTGGAGCTCGCCATCACCAAACTCGACGACGGACAAGTACGCGTGGCTGAGGTCGCCGCGAATGGTGAGGTCGTGGTGCACGAATGGTTGAAGAAGGCGATCATGCTGCTGTTTCGCCTTCGCGGTATGGAAAAGGTCGAGTCGGGACCTTTCGAGTATCTCGACAAGCTTGAACTGAAGCACGATTTCGAGCGGCGTGGCGTGCGCGTCGTGCCGGGAGCGGTCGCACGACGCGGGAGTTTCCTAAGTCCGGGTGTCATCCTCATGCCGAGTTTCGTCAATATCGGTGCGTGGGTGGGACCCGGGACGATGGTCGACACGTGGGTCACGGTGGGCAGTTGTGCCCAAATCGGGGCCGACGTTCACTTGGCCGGTGGCGTGGGTATCGGCGGGGTGCTCGAGCCGGCGAACGCCGTGCCGGT
>PKZI01000150.1 GCA_003133005.1 Acidimicrobiaceae bacterium
TCTGGCAAACTCGAGCAATGACCGCACTCTCTCGCGAGGAAGTGGCGCGACTCATTGTGCGACGCGACAAGTCGTTTCGCGAGGTCGTGCGTCAGGCTGGTCCTCCCCCGGCACGACGGAACGCTCACGTCGAAGAACGTTTCAAGTTCTTGGTGCGTTCAATCGTCGCTCAACTCCTCGCCACGTCGGCGGCGAACACGATTCACGAACGGGTGATTGACACCTGCGGGGGTGACGTGACCGTGTCGTCGATTCTGGCGACCGGACCGGTGACTCTCAAGTCCGCGGGTCTTTCGCGCACGAAGGCCGAAGCGATGGTCGATCTCGCCGAGCACGTGCAAAGCGGACGCATTCAGATTGCCCGCCACGGTTACATGGATGACCACGAGATCTTGAGCGAGGTCACCGCGGTGCGAGGGATTGGCCCGTGGACCGCCCACATGTACCTGATGCACACGATGGCACGACGTGACGTATGGCCGGCGGGTGACTACGGCGTGCGCAGCGGTTGGAGCATTGTGCACGACCTCGACGAGATCATTAGCGAACGCGACCTCGCGCTCGAGGGCGATCGCTTCACCGGCGTGCGCAGCGCTGTCGCGTGGTACTGCTGGCAAGCGGTGCATTTCGCGCGTGCGAACTAATCTGGAACACGTGTCCGAGCTCACTCTCGAGGATTTCGAAAACGAGGCGCTCGAAACGCTGAGTTCCTACGCCCGCATTGCGTGCCTGTCGCCGATGTTCGACGCACAATGGGAGCAAAACGGCAAGATTGAAGACGCCCTCCAATTGTTCGCGTCGTGGGCGCGGCGTCGTCAATTCGGCTCGTTCAGCGTCGACGTGCATCGCCTCGAAGGTCGCACACCTGTGCTCACCGTGACGGTGGAACCCACCGCGCCCACGACGGGCACCGTGCTGCTCTACGGCCACCTCGACAAACAGCCGCCGCTCGGTGACTGGTCCGAGGGCTTGGCGCCGTTTTCGCCCGTGCGGCGAGGGGACCGTCTCTATGCGCGCGGCGTCGCCGACGACGGCTACGCAATCTTCTCGGCGCTGCTCGCTCTCGAGTCGCTCGAAGCCAACGGCGTGCCGCACGCGCGCTGCGTCGTTCTCATCGAGGCCAGCGAGGAGAGCGGGAGCCCGGATCTTGAGTTCTATCTCGACGACCTCAAGGACCACCTCGGTGACGTTGAGCTCCTCGTGTGCCTCGACTCGGGGGCCCTCACCTACGACCGGCTCTGGGTGACCACGTCGTTGCGCGGCATCATTGTCGCCGAGGTGCGCATTGCGGTCCTTGCACAGGGTCAGCACAGTGGATCAGCGAGCGGCGTCGTACCGTCGTCGTTTCGAATTCTTCGCGAACTCCTCGATCGCGTGGAGGACGCCACGACCGGTGACATTTTGTTGCCTGAATTCCAAAGTGTGATACCCGACGAACACGTCCAAGCCGCGCGAGCCCTCGCGAAGGAATTCGGCGACATCATCGCGCGCGAACTTCCCACACTCGAAGGCGTGCAAGTCATGGGTGACTCGCCACAAAATCGCATCCTTCGCCGCACCTGGTATCCGACACTGTCGGTCACCGGCATGGGAGGGATCCCCTCACCCGAGAGTGCCGGTAACGTTCTTCGACCGTTCACGACGGCGGTCCTCTCGCTTCGCTTGCCACCCAACGTTGACGCCGAACACGCGAGCGAAGCGCTCAAGGTGGCGCTCACTACCAACGTTCCCTCGCACGCAAAGGTCGACGTGAAGATCGAGGGTGCCAAGGGATGGCTCGCGCCCACGCTGGCACCTTGGCTCGTCGAGGCTCTTGAGGAGGCGTCGATCAACGCCTTCGGTCGCGCACCTGGTTTCACGGGCGAGGGTGGCTCGATCCCGTTTCTCGCCTCGCTCGCCGCGCGCTATCCCGGGGTGCAGTTCGTGGCAACTGGTGTACTCGGGCCTCAGTCGAACGCACACGGCATCGACGAGATGCTTGACCTGCCAATGGCGGTCGGGGTCACGAACGCGGTCGCTACCGTGGTAGGTGCGCACGCGAGAAAAGAGGCCTGAGTATGTCCCAACACGTCAATCTGTGGGTCGACCCCGCCTGCCCTTGGGCGTGGATGACGTCGCGCTGGCTACTTGAGACGACCAAGGTGCGCGACATCGAGGTCGATTTTCACGTAATGAGCCTCGCGGTCTTGAACGAGGATCGCGAGATGCCCGAGCAGTACGTTGATCTGATGAAAAAGGCGTGGGGCCCGGCACGCGTACTGGTCGCAGCCGAAGAGCGTCACGGCAATGAGGTAGTCGAACCTCTCTATTCCGCGATGGGCACACGCATTCATCTCGGAGGTGAAAAGGATGCCGACAAGGTCATTGCCGAATCACTCGCCGAGGTTGGCCTCGAAGCCAACTTGGCCGACGTCGCATGGACCAATGAGTTCGACGACGCGCTTCGAAAGAGCCACCATGCAGGCATGGACCCCGTTGGCTACGAGGTCGGCACGCCAGTCATCCATGTGGGCAACGTCGCCTTTTTCGGACCCGTGGTCACTCCCGCCCCCAAGGGGGAGGCGGCAGGCAAACTATTCGACGGCGTGCTACTGGTTGCGGGCACGCCGGGCTTTTATGAGTTGAAGCGCACCCGGACCCAAGGACCAATCTTCGAATGATTACCAAGTTCGTACTTCCCAACGGCACCCCCGTACAGATTGCGGGCGACCCCAGTGCGCCGCGCGCGCTCATCGTCGTCCAAGAGGCGTTTGGCGTCAACGATCACATTCGCTCGGTCACCGAAGGCTTCGCCGCCGACGGCTATTACGCCGTGGCGCCCGAGTTCTTTCACCGCAGCGGTTCACCCGAGGTCGCGTACGACGACTTCCCCGCCGCGATGGCTCCCATGGGTGAACTCAACAAAGAGGGCATCACCGAGGATCTGCTCGCGACTGCGGCCTTTCTCAAAGAGGCTGGCTACCCAGTTGGGTCGACGGGCATCGTGGGCTACTGCATGGGTGGCACCGTGACTTTCTACGCGTCGACGCTGGGCATCGTCGGAGCGGGAGCGACCTATTACGGAGGGGGCCTCGACACTGGACGTTTTGGTTTGGAGTCGCTGATAGACCTCGCGCCGAGACTCACGAACGACTGGATTGGTCACTTTGGCGACCTCGACGCGGGCATCCCCGTCGAGCAAGTCGAGCAACTTCGCGACGCCACTGCGGCCACCAGCTTTTCGACCGCGATTTACCGCTACGCCGACGCCGAGCACGGCTTTAACTGTGACGCACGGCCCTCCTATAACGAGGCGGCGAGCCGTGAGGCGCGTGCGATAACCCTGGCGTTCTTCAACGAGCACCTCAGCGCGAAATGATCCGCGAGACTAACTCTTAGGCACGTCTTTCCAGGCCACGTCCTTATCGTTACGAGGCTCGCCGGGTAGTCACAGAACGCGTTCTCCGATGATGTTGCGCATGACCTCACTGGTACCGCCTTCAATGGAGTTCGCGCGCATACGAATGAAGGCCTTGCGCATGTCGCCGCCCGACATCGCTGACTCGGTGGGACGCACTTGTGGATACGACGACCCATACAACATGCCATCGGCACCCATGAGGTCGACGCAGAGTTCCGTGGTGCGCTGATTCTCTTCGGCGAAGGCCAGTTTCGCGACGGAGCCTTCGGGACCCGGCGTACCGGCGCGGCGAAGGTCGCTCGCGCGCCAGTTGGTGAGACGACCGACTTCGTTCCGCACCCAGGCTTCCATCAACGACGAACGCGCACTCATGGCGTGAGCGTCGCTGCGCCCCGACCAGCGCTCCTTCCAGATCTTCACGGCTTCGCCAATGAGTCCGGCGCCGCGCGCGGGTACGGTCCCGCCAATGGAGACGCGTTCGTTCATGAGCGTGGTGATCGACACTCCCCAGCCTTCACCCACACCGCCGAGACGGCGCGTGTCAGGCACACGGACGTCGGTGAAGAAGCACTCGTTGAACTCCGCTTCTCCCGTCGCTTGGTAGAGCGGACGAACGTCGACGCCGGGTGCGTGCATGTCAACCAAAAACGCCGTGATCCCCTTGTGCTTGACGACGTCGGGGTTCGTGCGGGCAATCAACAAGCCGTAGGCCGCCTCGTGCGCGAGTGTCGTCCACACCTTTTGTCCATTGAGGATCCATTCGTCGCCGTCACGTTCGGCCCGCGCGGCGAGTCCCGCGACGTCCGAGCCCGCACCGGGTTCAGAAAACAGCTGACACCAGATCTCCTCGCCCGTGAACAGGGGACGGAGAAAACGCTGCTTTTGCTCGTCGGTGCCGTGCGCGACGATCGTGGGTGCGCACATGCCGTAGCCAATGACGTTTCGCCCCGCCGCCGAGGGAGCGCCCAACGACGCCATACGACGAAGAACGTGGAGTTGTTCGGTCGGGGTCGCGCCCAGACCCCCGAGGCCTTCAGGAAAATGCGCCCACGCGAGACCACGATCGAACTGCGCGCCAAGAAACGTGACCGGATCTGTCGTCGCGGGTGGAAACTGCGCCACGAGATCGTCAATCCGCTTGTCGAGTTCTGTCTCACTGATCATGCACATCTCCATTGTCGATGAGTCGAATCCTACGGCGCTACGCGTTCCCTCGTTGGCGAAACCCGACTAGAAAGGTTCGATGAAAACTCCTCGAATTCTGGCCACCTCGGGTGGGTACGTCGCGGGTCCCGTGCAACAAACGGCACGACTGGGGACCATGCTGCTCGACGCTCTCGCACGCACGAAAAAGGAACGCCCGAGGGTGTGTCTCGTGATGACCGCCACTGGTGACCCTTGGAATTACTACGCGCTTTCCTACGACGCCTTCAACACCGCCGGCTGTGACGTGACCGAACTGAAACTGTTTCCCCAGCCTTCGGCGGATCCACTGGAGCGCCTGTCGTCGTGCGACTTGGTGTGGGTGGGTGGCGGATCGGTCGCGAACTTGCTCGCGCTCTGGCGCCTGCACGGTGTTGACGACGCCATGCGCGAGGCGTGGAACCAAGGCGTCATCCTCGGCGGTGTCTCGGCGGGAAGTCTCTGCTGGCACATTGGCGGCACGACCGACTCCTTCGGGCCGACCCTGCAACCGGTCACCAACGGGCTGGCGCTCTTGCCCTACGCCAACGGCGTGCACTACGACTCCGAGGAACAACGACGGCCCCTGCTGCACCAATTGCTGCGCGACGAGGTGCTGCCGCCACTCGCCTACGCCACGGACGATCATGTCGGCATTTGGTACGAGGGCATCGAAGCCACGTCGGTCGTCGGCGACGTGGCCACGCCAAGCGATTCAGGCCCGGCAGCCTACAAGGTTGAACTGGTGAACGGTGAGGTCGTCGAGACCCGCTACGGCGTGGGAACGAGCTTCTCGTGAGCGACCGGCGACGGTAGGGACGCTCGAAGCGCGTCACTGCGCTCATCAAGCGTGCCAGCGCGCGACAGCGCCTCGTCGGAACCGCACTCGTGCAACCAATTCGCGAGCAGAAGGTAGCCGTTCTGAGTGAGCACCGACTCGGGGTGGAACTGCACCCCTTCGAGGGGAAGAATACGGTGTCGCATGCCCATGATGAGATTTCCCGAGCGAGCGGTCACCTCGAATTCGGACGGCAGAGTGGCTTCATCAACGACGAGCGAGTGGTACCGACCCGCGACGCGCGGCGCCGGCG
>PKZI01000036.1 GCA_003133005.1 Acidimicrobiaceae bacterium
GGATCACGGTGAACTACCGCGAGAGTTACGGCCTACACGCATCCTCGGGCATCTTGTTCAACCACGAATCACCGCGTCGCGGACTCGAGTTCGTGACGCGCAAGGTCACAAACGGCGTCGCGCGCATCAAGGCGGGAGCGGCGAACGAACTCCGACTCGGCAATCTCGAGGCCCACCGCGACTGGGGCTACGCGGCTGATTACGTGCGCGCAATGGTCGCGATGCTCCAGCGCGACGAGCCCGGCGACTTCGTCGTCGCCACCGGCGAAACGCACTCGGTGCGCGAACTCTGCGAGGTGGCGTTTTCCGCGGCAGGACTCAACTACGAGCAGTACGTGGTCGTCGACCCGGCGTTCATCAGACCCGCCGAAGTCGATCTTCTCGTGGGCGACGCCACGAGGGCGCGCGATGTGTTGGGCTGGAAGTGTGAAGTCGATTTCTACGCTCTGATAGAGATGATGGTCCAGGCGGACCTCGACGCTCTCGAGCGCTAGTTCTCGTCAATGACGCCAAGTCCCGTCGTTCACCTGCGAGGTGCCGTCGCTCTGTCGAGCGGTTTCCCGCTGCTCAGTGGCGTCGACCTCGACCTCGAAGCGGCGTCGCTCAACGTGATCACGGGTGCGAACGGCGCCGGTAAGACGAGCCTGCTGCGCCTTCTCGCCGGGCTGCTCGCCTTATCGAGTGGTGAGGCCGAAGTGTGCGGCGTCGACTTGACCAATGGCGATCTGCGTCAGTTGCGCCGTCGCGTGGGTTGGCTCGGTCACGAGGGTTCGTTCTACGCGGACCTCACGGTGCGCGAGAACCTTCGTTTCTGTGCATTGGCCCTGGGAAGGCCGACCGATGAAATCGACGCGGTGCTCGCGCGCGTGGGTCTCTCGTCGCGGGTGGACACGATCACGAAGAAGCTAAGCGCCGGACAGCGTCGACGACTCGGTCTCGCGTGGCTGTTGTTGCGTCGCGCCGAACTCTGGTTGCTTGACGAGCCCTACGCCTCACTCGACGACCAGGGCCGCACGTTCTTTGACGCGTTGCTCGCTGACGTCATCAACGCGGGCGCGACGGTGGTGCTGAGCGCACACGATCCGCTACGCGCAACGACGCTGCGCCCTCGAACGATTGGACTCGTGGGTGGTCGGGTGCGCGAGGTCGCGCCGTGATACGCATTGCGTGGCTGGTGGCGAAGAAGGACCTGCGCATCGAGGCGCGAAGTCGCGTGTTGCTCTGGCAGGTCGTCCCTTTTGGAGCGATGGCGTTGCTGCTCACGGGACTCGCGCTCGGTCCCGCGCACGCGGGTAACTCTTCGGCGGGTCCGGGACTGTTCTACCTCGTGATGCTCTTCGTGGCGCTGCTCATGATCAACCGAAGCCAGGTGCTCGAGTCGACCCCGGGCACGAGGGCGTCGATCGCGACGCTGGGACTTGACCCCGCGGGGGTGTTCTTGGGCAAGACGCTGGCGCTGTGCGTTGAACTCTGGGTCACCGGCCTGGTTTTGCTCGCAGGCACCGTTTTGGTGCTCCACACGGCCCTGCACGGGGCGTTTTTGGCCCTGCCGAGCGTCTTGGTAACCCTCGGGGCTCTGGCAGCTGCGGGGACCCTTTATGGAGCAATGACCGCCGGGGGCGAGGGTGCGGCGACCTTGCTGCCGGTGCTGTGCCTGCCCGCGTTCGCGCCCTTGTTGATCGCGGGGGAGAGGGCCTTCAGCGCCGCTCTCACGCACGGAGGACTCTGGGAATGGTGGGTAATTGTCGTGGTCGCGCTGGTCGCGTACGTCGGGGTCGGAATTCTGCTTTACGGTGTTCTGGAGGAATCATGATGAAAGAACTCTCCCAACGACTCCTAGGGCCGGTGACCTTCGCGCTGCTCGCCTTGACGATCTGGTTGGGCCTGTGGGTGACGCCACCGGACAAGGTCCAGGGCAACCTCGTGCGCCTGCTCTACGTGCACCCCGCCGTCGCGTGGGTGGCCCTCTACGTGTCCTTTGGCACCGCGACTATCGCGAGTTGTCTCTACCTCTGGAAGCGGACGCGTTCGTGGGACATGGACCGTATTGCGCATTGTGCGATGGAGGTGAGCGTCGTCTTTATCATCCTCACCTTGATCACCGGGTCGATCTGGGGACGACCGACCTGGGGTGTCTGGTGGGCCTGGGACGCGCGTCTCACCTCGACGGCGATCCTCGGGGTCCTCGCGCTCGGGTACCTCGCGTTGCGGCGCGCGAACGACGATCCGACGCTGCGCGCGAAGCGCTCGGCGGTCTTTGCCATCGTCTCGGCGATCAACGTGCCGATCATCCACTTCTCGGTGCAGTGGTGGAAGACGCTGCACCAGGGCGCGACGGTGTTCACGTCGAATCGACAACTCCTCGTGCACGGTTCGATGGCCTGGACGTTGTTGATCAGCTTCGTCGGCTTCACGTTGCTCTTCTTCTGGTTGCTGCGCGCTCGCTACCGTCTCGAGGTCGAACGCGACGCGGCGTATCGCGCGGCGTTCGACGAAGCGGTGAGCTTGCGTCAACGCGAGGGCGTGCTCTAGTGGGCTACGTCGACGCGGGCTACTCTTTCGCCTTTGGGGGGCTGGCGCTGTACGCGCTGTCGATCTGGTGGCGAGGACGTCGTGCCAAGCACTGAGACGAGCGAGCTCAGCCCCGTCGCGCCGCCGAAGTCCCCGAGTCGCTCTCGCTGGAGGTCCGTGGGCGTGCTCGTGGTGCTGGGCGCCGCGATCATCGTGTTGCTCAGCCAGGGCATCCTGCACTCGCTCAACTACTTCGAGACCGTCGACCAGGCGCTCGCGCAGCGATCGTCCCTGGGCACCAAGGTCATCCGCTTGGAGGGCGTCGTCAAACCCGGCTCCATCTCGCGCACGTCGAACGGTGCGTCGTTCGTCATCACCGGCTCCAAGGACCGCCAGGTATTCGTCGACGCGCACGGCTCACCGCCGCAACTCTTCCAAGCGGACATCCCGGTCGTCGTGGTGGGTCACTTCACCTCCTCGACGTCACTCGACTTTGAGGGGACCCAGATCCTCGTGAAGCACACCGCGACGTACATCGCGGCGCATCCCAAACGGGTGAAGGCGCCCAACGGGACGACTCGATGACGCTCACCTGGTTGGGTAGGGCGTTCCTCTACGTCGCCTTCGCGGGCGCGGTCGGGGGCATGTTGACCCAGGTGCGCGCGGTATTCACGAAGAAGAAGGCGCCGGCGCTGCTGTTCGCGCTGATCCGCGGCCTGCCGCCGCG
>PKZI01000055.1 GCA_003133005.1 Acidimicrobiaceae bacterium
ACCCACGGCCAGGAGATGGACGTGGACAACCTTCGAGCGCTGGTGGAACCCCTGGGTCGACCACTGGTCCAACGAAGCACTCTTTATCAGACGCTCTAACCGTGCCAGAACAGATTGATGCGCTGCTTCGTTCATTGAACGATGAGAATGTCCAGTCGCCCGAGCGAGAGCTCTTGTTGCGCGAGATCCTTACGCGGATCGTCGAACTCTCAAAGATTGATTCGAACGCGGCGGACTTGCGAATTGCCCTCACAGCACTCAACGAGCTCCTTGAAGCGTCAACGCTTTTCTCGTCGTGGCGCGATCAACCTAAGGTGACCGTTTTTGGTTCGGCACGTACGAAGTCCGACAATCCCCTCTACGAGATGGCTCGCGCGTTTGGTGAAGCGATCGCCGCGCGGGGTTGGATGATGGTTTCGGGCGCTGGACCAGGTATTATGGAGGCATCTTCGAAGGGTTCGGGTCGCAGTAACACGCTCGGTGTGAACATTGAATTGCCCTTCGAACAAGGGGCGAACGAGTTCATCGACGTCGACAAGATGCACGTGGCGATGAGTTTTTTCTTCACGCGAAAAGTCGCCTTGACGCGTGCGTCACAAGCGTTCGTGGCGTTTCCCGGCGGCGTGGGCACGATGGACGAACTCTTTGAGATCCTCACGCTCGTGCACACGGGAAAGACCGATCCCGCGCCCATCGTGCTGGTCGACCTGCCCAAGGGCACCTTTTGGAAACGATGGCTCGACTTCATGGACGTGCTCGTACGTGACGCCTATATCGATGAGGTCGACATCGCGCTGATCAGTCTTTGTACCTCCATTGACGGCGCCATCGACGAGATCGAGCACTTCTACCGAAATTATGAGTCCATCACCGTCGAGAATGGACGGGCGCGAATGATGCTTCGACACGCACCCGATCAGGCGCGGCTCGCGGACCTTTCACAGAGGTTTCCCTCGTTCGCCACCGAGCAAGGTTTTCGCGTGCAAGATGATGCATTGACCTTTGACTTCGATGGTCGCAATTACGTGACGCTTCGCCTGCTGATCAACGAGGTCAACGAGTGGCCGGTGTCGGCCTAGCTAAGTCCGCGAAGAACGAATTGCGCCTTCTGGAGACTTCGGCGAACCTTGGACAACTGACGTTCGAGTTCCTTCGCCTGGGTCGTGTCGGTGCGCAGTTGCTCGCGAACGGTGTCAAAGATCGCATCGGAGACGCGTGTCTCGATGCCCGCGATCTCGTCGGCCAACTCGTCGAACGACTCCATTAGGCGACTTCGATGACGTCGAACTCGCCGTCGTGATAGCGAGAGCGCAGCAACTTCTTGTCGAACTTACCCACGCTGGTCTTAGGAATTGAATCGACGAACACCCAGCGCTCGGGGAGCCACCATTTGACCACACGCTCGGCGAGAAAGTCGTGCAGATCTGACGCACTTACTTCGGTGCCGGGTTCGAGCACGACGAAGCAGAGCGGACGTTCCTGCCACTTCGGATCCGGCACTGCGATGACGGCGGCTTCGAACACCTTCGGGTGGGCCATCATTGTCGTTTCTAGCTCGACTGAACTGATCCATTCGCCCCCGGACTTAATCACGTCCTTGGTGCGGTCGCTGATGACCATGAAACCTTCGTCGTCGAGCGTGCCGATGTCACCCGTGCGCAACCAGCCGTCGTGGAACTTNNCTTGTCGTCGGTGATGCGCATCTGCACGCCCGCGACCACGCGTCCGGCTTTCGCGCGATAGTCGAGCTCTCGTTCGGGTGCCGTGCCCGCGGGAGGAATCGAGACCGCGGCCAGAGGGCTCGTCTCGGTCATTCCCCACCCCTGAATGAGGTTGACACCGTAGCGATCGCGAAACGTCTCGATCATCGAGCGTGGCACCGCGGAGCCGCCCGCGACCAACCCGCGAATGCTCGAGAAGTCCGCGTCGGGGTTGTTCTCGGCGGCGCGCAGGACGTCGTTCCAGATGGTGGGCACACCGAGCGACACGGTTGGTCGCAATTCACTGATCATCTTGACGATGGGTTCTCCTTGTAAGAACATCTGGGGCATGATGAGTTCGGTGCCCGCGAGAAATGCCGTATAGGCGCAACCCCACGCGTTGACGTGGAACATGGGCACGATGAGCAGGCAACGATCGCGCTCGCTCAGTCCAATAGAGTTTGAGACCGTCGAGGCCATGGAATGCAGCCAGGTCGAGCGGTGCGAATAGACGACGCCCTTGGGGTTGCCCGTCGTCCCCGAGGTGTAACACATGATCGCGGCACTTCGTTCATCGAGGTCGGGCCAGTCGTAACCCGGTTGTTGCGCGTCCACCAACTCGTCGTAATCCAAGGTCTCACCGAGTAGCCCCGAGGTATCGGTGCCGTGCACGATGATGTGCTCGACACTGGTCAATTGGTCGCGGACCTTCGCGAGCAGCGGCACCAGCGTGTTGTCGACGATGATGATCTTGTCGTTCGCGTGGTTGATGATGAAGGCGAGCTGTTCGGGGAACAGACGAATGTTGAGCGTGTGCAGCACCGCACCCATACAGGGGATCGCCAGGTACGCCTCGAGGTGACTTTGGTTGTTCCACATGAAGGTGGCGACGCGGTCACCGTCCTTGACGCCCAGTTCGCTCAGTGCGCTGGCGAGTTGCTCCGCTCGTTTGGAGATGTCGAAGAACGACGCCTCCTCGACGCCGGTGGGTGTCACGGTGAAGATCTTCTTCTTGGCGTAGACCCATTCACCGTGGCGAACGATGTCACGAATCAGCAGCGGCGCATCTTGCATTGTGCTCTGCACGGGTCCCCCTCGATTGACTTCCTCTCGACGATGTTACAAAGGTCTGCGACCCGCTTCGTCTACCAGGAAAGGGCGTAAGGGCTGAGGGGCGCGGGCAATTCGGTACTCCCGCGTAGTGCAGTGTCAATGGCGGCGGCGGCGCTTCGTCCCTCGGCGATGGCCCAGACGATGAGGCTTTGACCTCGCACGGCGTCGCCACAGGCAAAGACGGGACTCGCGCCCGGCACCGACGCGACGCGCCAGTTCTCGTCGACTTGCAAGGTCGCACGTGCGGTCATGTTCTGAGGCGCGTGAAGCCCGAGTCGGTCCAACTCCGGGCCGGTAAATCCGGCGGCGATGAGCACCAGGTCGGCCTTTTCGCGAATGGTTTCGCCCGTCACATGGTCATTGAGGACGATCTCTTGAAGGACGCCATCGCCCTCAAACGACAGTGTCTCGGTAGAAAAACGACGCTCGCCGCCCTCTTGGTGCGCGGACGTGGTCTTGAAGAGTCGCGCCATCGTCGGCCACGGCTGGTCGGCTGGTCGCTCGTCGGGCGGTCGGTCCATGATCTCGACTTGGATGATCGACGCCGCGCCCTGACGGTGTGCGGTGCCGAGACAGTCGGCTCCCGTGTCGCCTCCACCCAGGATGATCACGTGTCGCCCCTTCGCGTCGAGAGGCGAAGGGGATCCATCGCGGACCGCGCGATTCGCCGCCTCGAGATAGGTCATGGCGGGATGCACCCCTTCGAGATCGGCCCCGGGGACGGGTATCAAGCGAGGGATCGTCGAACCAATGGCGAGCAGGACCGCGTCGTAGTTTCGCTGCAGGTCCGCGAGCGGTGTGCCGCCGTCGCCCACGCTCACGTTGGTATGGAACTTCACGCCCGTCTCGCGCATGACGTCCAAACGCCGATCGAGCACGCGCTTTTCCATCTTGAATTCTGGGATGCCGTAACGCAGGAGACCGCCAATGGCGTCGTTGCGCTCAAAGACAGTGACGCCGTGCCCGGCGCTGCGCAATTGGGCGGCGGCGGCGAGCCCCGCGGGACCAGATCCCACGACCGCGACGCGCTTGCCGCTCTCAACGATTGGGAACTGCGCGACGCTGAGCCCATTCGCGAACGCGTGCTCGGCGACCTCGTACTCGATTCGTTCAATGGTCACTGGGTCACTCGCGATGCTAAGCACGCACGCCGACTCGCACGGCGCGGGACAAAGTCGACCCGTGAATTCGGGGAAGTTATTGGTGCGAAAGAGTTGCGCCGCGGCGCGCGACCAGTCCTCGTGGAACACGGCGTCGTTAAAGGCTGGAATGCGGTTACCCAGCGGGCAACCCTGCATGCAAAACGGAATACCGCAGTCCATGCAGCGAGCGCCCTGGGTCGCAATGGCGTCGTCGTCTTGGGGTTCATACACCTCGCGCCAGTCGCGAAGTCGCACCGGCACTGGTCGATACGCCGGACCTTCGCGCTCGAATTCGAGAAAGCCCGTGACCTTACCCATTGCGTAGTTCGTCGCGCACGCGTTGGTACTCGGAGGTCTCGATGCGCACGAAATTCATGCGTTCGCTTCGCCAATTGTCATGGATCTTCGCTGCCTTGGCCGAACCTGTCTCTGCAATGAAGCGTTCCAGCAAGGACACCAGGTACTGCTCGTCCTCGAACTCGAGCGGATCGATCTCGTAGACGCCCGCCGAAAGGTGATCGTGTACCTCGTTGCGCGGATCGTAGAGATACAACGTGCCCCCCGACATACCCGCCGCGAGATTGCGTCCCACGTCACCGAGCACGACCACGACGCCTCCGGTCATGTACTCGCCCGCGTGGTCACCAGTTCCCTCGACCACGATCGTCGCGCCGGAGTTACGCACCGCACATCGTTCGCCCACCACGCCGCTTATGAAGATCTCACCGCCGGTCGCGCCGTAGCCAATGACGTTGCCCGCAATGACGTTCTCGTCGCTCGCGAACGTCGCGTGGGGTGAGGGTTTGATGATGATGCGACCACCCGACAACCCCTTGCCGGCGTAGTCGTTGGCGTCGCCCGTCAGACGCAGCGTCAGGCCTTGGGGCATGAAGGCACCCAGACTCTGCCCCGATGATCCTTCGAGGTCAATCTGAATGTGGTCAACGTCAAGAACCCGGGACCCCAGCGCGCGGGTGATCGCGCTGCCGGTGAGCGTGCCGACGGCACGGTTGACGTTTCGAATGGCGCTCGAAACTCGCACGGGAATGTTCTTCGTCGCGGCACTAAGCGCTTGGTCCATGAAGCGCCAGTCGAGTGCGGCGTCGAGACCGTGTTCTTGTTTCATGCTCTGGCGGCGCTGGTCGGCGGGTACCGCTTGGAGCAGCGCGGAAAGGTCGAGATCGCTGGTCGCGTCGTCAGACGCTTCGACACGCAGTCGTGCCACGTCGCCAATGACCTCGTCCAAGGTGCGCGCACCGAGCATCGCGAGATACTCGCGGACCTCTTCGGCGATGAACTCGAAGAAGTTCTCGACGAACTCAGGTTTACCAGTGAAGCGCTCGCGCAGCACGGGATTTTGCGTGGCGATCCCGACGGGACAGGTGTCGAGGTGACAGACCCGCATCATGACGCAACCCGACACGACGAGCGGGGCGGTCGCGAAACCGAACTCCTCGGCGCCCAACAGTGCAGCCATGACCACGTCGCGTCCGGTCTTCAGCTGTCCGTCAACCTGGAGCACGACGCGGCTTCGTAGCCCGTTGGCGGCGAGGGTCTGGTGCGCTTCGGCGAGACCCAGTTCCCACGGCGTGCCCGCGTGCTTGAGCGACGTCAGCGGCGCGGCACCGGTGCCGCCGTCGTGACCCGAGATGAGAATGACGTCGGCGTGCGCCTTGGCGACGCCCGC
>PKZI01000147.1 GCA_003133005.1 Acidimicrobiaceae bacterium
ACCAAGGACACCTCGCTGATGTCGCAGCGACAGAGTGGACGTTACTTAGGACGTACGCCGTTCGCTTTCGCGACAACGAGATCAGCCGGCGCGTGCGCAGCGCACCACGAACACCGTCGTTGCCCTCCACCTCGATATGGTCGCGCATCACCGCGGCGCACCTCTCTCAGCACTACCTTGTTTCGAAGGAGCAATGTAAGCAGTACCTCAAGTTTGTGTCCATCGTCAAACGAGGCGTGGACCAGGGAAGGCGCAACAAAGGACAGGGGACAAGAGTGAGCCGAGTTCGTATTTTGAAGCNNAAAGAGCCCGATTCTCATCGCCGCGTGCGCAATCGTCGCCTTGGCGGGCGTGCAGATTTCACACTTCGCCGCGAGCGGCGCAACGGCCTCCGAGAATTGTCGACCGGGCGACGTACACCTGCAGCGCGGCGGCGAAGGGGGTGCGGGTGGTACCGAAGGAGTCCCCTTCCTCATCCAGTATTCGGGGAGTGGATCATGCACTCTCGACGGCTACGCCACGATGCAGTTTTTGAATTCTACGGGCAAACCAATCACCCTTAGGGTCTACAAGGAAAACTTGACTTATTACGAGTACCACGCGCCAGCCACGGTCGTGTTGTCAAAGTCGCATCCCGCCTCATTCGGGATTGAATTCACGCAGAACCTCAATCAGGGCGATCATGCAGCAACGTGCACCGCTCCGACTGCGCGCGTTACGCTTCCACTCACGACGAGCGACGAGAAGGTCATGCTCACCCTCGACTGGCCGACTGGCAAACTCAGGTGGAACTACGCCATTGATTGGTGCTTCGCCAACTGGAACTACGGCGAAACGTCAATTGAGGGGGGCGCATCGCCCTCGCCAGCCACACAGGGCAATACACCCGGCACCACCACCACGACTTCTCCGTCGCTTACCACCACCACGACCGCGCCAATCTCCACTACCTCGACGACCTCGACTACGTCAACGACGTCAACGACGTCAACAACATCCACCACTTCAACCACCTCGACGACAACAACCACATTGGCGCTTGAACCTCCTGCCGCATAGAGCTAGACCTTTCCGAACGAAACTACGTCAACGAACCGTAGGCGTCAGGACGCCGCGTGCTGAGAAATGGAAACAAAGTGAGCCCATCGGTCCTTTGATCCAAGTCCAGATCAGCCACTAGTACTGCGGACTCGTCTCGACGGCCAGGTGTTGGCACAGAAGGGTCGTCGCGCGCGCACCGAGCGTCGCGCACGGGTGGCGATGGTGTTTGAAGACCCTTTGAGCGCCCTCAATCCGGTACGAACGATCGGCGCCCGGGTCGCGGAAGTGCCCCGTGACGTGCTCGGCCAATCGCGGTCCGCATCGCGCCAAAGTGCGCTAGAGCTCTTGGGCCTCGTCGGAATTCCCGAGCCCGCTCGTCGCGCCGAGTCCTTTCCCCATCAGTTGTCGAGGGGAATGCGCCAGCGAGTGGCAATCGCGATGGCCAAGATGAGTGACCGAAAGTGGCTCACCAAATTGGTGGAAGTAACTACCGACGATCTACCCACCCCGAAGTAAAGAACTTGCAAGGTAATCCGAAAGAACCCCACATCGAGTTAATCGTGAGACTGCTGGCTCGATGTTCCGGCCGAATCAATATCTACTGACGTCGTCCGCTTTACGTGCTCGCCGAAGTGAGATCGGCCGAGGCGTGTTCCTCGCACCATGCGCACCGTCGTTTGCCATCTGCGCCAAAAATATCGTGGCGGTCCCTCGTAATCTCCTGACCGTACGGACACGCGACGGTGTCATGAAAGATGTGCTCGTGACCGGTATCGACGTCGGTGTGAAATGGCGCGACGTGGGCGTTCGCCTCGCACCATGAGCATCGCCGACGATCATCCGTGCCCGGCACCGCTCGATGATCGTGCGTGACCATTTTGGCGTACTGGCACAAGTTGCTGTCGTGATACACCCGCTCCTCCTGACCCGTGTCAACATCAGTATGAAACGGCGAGGCATGGGCGCGCATCAGAGCCAAGTCCGCGAACGATCGTCCACTACGGGGATCCTTATCGGTGGGTTTGTTCGAAGGATCCAGTACTCGATAGGCCATGAGCTTGACGCGATCTGTGAAGAGGAACCAGACAATGGCATATCCCCAGACGAGAGCCACATAACCAAAACCGAGAGGCGTCATGAAAATCCCGAATACTGCGATGCAACTGGCAAGCAATTGGGTTGCCAGCACCGCGAGAAGCAGAATTCTGGCTGGTCGAATCGACCAGAACGGGCCACGAGTGCGAGCTTGAAAAATCGTCAAGTGCCCCGCGACCGACAAAGTCAAGTACATCATGGTCTGTAGTTCGGGTCTGCCGAGATGAAATACGCGATCACCAAGATAGAAGATGCCGAAGGCGGCGAGCGGCCCGACCACTCCCAGCACGGTCGCTATACCTAGCACGACGCGCATGTTCCAGGCTTCGGGTTGGTTCCGATAACGAACGTTGTCGTACGCAATCGAAAGTATGGCGCCGTCATTGAGCAGCGCGAGCAGCACGATTTGAATCGCAGTGACGGGAAAGAAATTGAAAATGAGAATGACCGCGGTAACGAAGAGGAGAACTCGAAGCGTCTCAGCGATGCGATAGATGGCGTAACTATTCATTCGCTGAAAAATCTTGCGGCTCTCCTTAATGGCGTCGATGATCACCGAAAGTCCAGGCGTTGTCAAGACGATCGAAGCCGCCGAACGTGCGGCATCCGTGGCACCGGAGACCGCAATGCCACAGTCAGACTTCTTGAGCGCCGGCGCATCATTGACGCCGTCACCCGTCATCCCCACAATGTGCCCTCGACGTTCGAGGACGTCCACGATGTGGTACTTGTCTTCGGGAAAGACTTGTGCATAACCATCTGCGGACTCAATGGTTTTCGAGACCTCAGTCGTCACCTTGTTCGTCGAGGTTCGTAATGTCGCCGCATCAAGGATCCCCGTACCCATACCAAGGGTTCGTGCAGTTTCTTTGGCGATGGCGAGCGCGTCGCCAGTCACCATCTTGACCTGCACGCCCATGAGCCGCGCCGTAGCAATTGTCTCCTTCGCGTCGACGCGGGGTGGATCAAACAAAGGAATGACACCAACAAAGCGCCACCCGGAGCGACCTTGCGCTCGTGCGACACCCAGCGAACGAAATCCGCGTTTTGCGAATTCGTTTACCGATCGATCGGCGTTTTCCTTAACGTCATTTGCATTAACTGCCAGAGCGAGAATGACCTGGGGGGCACCCTTGGTGACCTTGAAAGAAGGTCCACCTTTGGTGGTCACGGTCGCCTCAGTGCGTTTATCAACTGGATTAAATGGTTGAAAATGCGTAATCGAATACTTCTTGAGCGCATGTGGGTCCTTCAGACCAGCGAGCACGGCGAGATCGATCGTGTCGTTATCGTCGGATCGTGACGCGAGCGCCGCATCCAGAATTACGTCGTCTGCGTTCACTCCCTTCACAGCAAATGGGTCACCCAAAGTGAGTTTGTTTTGCGTGAGTGTGCCAGTTTTGTCGGTGCACAATACGTCAACGCCAGCGAGTTCTTCGATTGCGACCAGACGGCTGACGATGGCTTTTTTCTTTGCCAATAGTCGCGCACCGACCGCCATCGTTACCGATAACACCGTTGGCATCGCCACAGGTATTGCCGCGACAGTGAGGACCAACGCGAACTGCAAGGTTGTCAAAAGAGCGTCGCCACGCAGCACCGAAACCACGACGATAACTGCCACCATGGATATCGCCAAGTAGATGAGATAGGTGCCGATACGCAGTACAGCCTTTTGGAAATGACTCTTGGTCTGCGTATCCTGGACGAGTTCCGCCGTTTTGCCAAAGTACGTGTTCGCGCCAGTGCAATAGACGACGGCGCCAATTTCACCTTCACGCACGATCGACGCGGAGTACACAGAATCGCCGGGACCTTTCGATGCAGGAAGTGACTCACCCGTGAGCGCAGACTCGTCTACCTCTATGGGATCACCTCCCAAGAGACGAGCGTCAGCGGGCACGATGTCGCCGAGTCGAAGACGAATCACGTCGCCGGGCACCAGACCAACGGCAGGAAGACTCTCCCAAGTACCGTCGCGAATCACTCGAGCCTTGATCGCGAGCGATGCCTTCAGCGAATCGATTGCTTTGCCGGCCTGATGTTCCTCGAAGAACCCGATGAATGCATTGGCAAAGAGCAGAATCAAAATGACGAAGAAATCTGGCCAATGGCGAAGAACGCCCGATAACAAAACTGCAATTTCGATCATCCACGGTATCGGTCCCCAGAAATAGCTGAGGAACTTCACGAACTGGTTTACCTTCTTTTCGCTGATTTCGTTGGCGCCATAGGTGACAAGTTTCTTCGATGCGTCCGCACTGCTGAGGCCCTGGTCTGAGGTCGCCAGCTTTTTCATCATCTGCTCGAGCGGCAGCGCGACGAGTGCGGGTCCCGACGTGCTTTTACCGCCAGGTGACTTCGAGGTCACGGGATCTTTTCTGCTCTTCGACGCGCCAAATCGTGCGACCATGTTCGAACCTTCCGCGCGCGAGACATCACTCAAAGATGACCAAAGTCAACCTAATCACCGCTCCGGTCTTGCGCGCAGGGGCGAAGGGCCCTCTTTCGTTGGTAACTCGCCTTCCACTTCGAGACACGTCGCGACCGAGTAATCCCGCGATAGCTCGCGCAACACGATGCGTCACTGTCCTCTCTTAGAGATACGCGGTGAGTTCGCTCAAGCAACAACGTTGAAAGAGTGGCGCACCTCGCTCCGAGCGAGAATTCGTACACGTATGAAGCACGACTCTTCGCTTTGATGACGTCTTACGTTTGTGGTTCAAACGCCCGCTTCGAGATTCGTGTATTGAGTGTCGAAACATGATTGGACTTTCGGCCTTAGTCCGCTAACCAATTTTTCAAAAATAAGTAGGACACTTAAGAAGAGTCGAAACTATCGCGAATGATAGAAGGAACCACAATGACCGTTGCAAGTCCGCCGTCGAAAGCAAAATCCGAACCCGCCAAATCGCCCAGCAACCGCGAGAAGCAAAAAGCCCACGCCATGGGTCTCACGTCGTCTACCGCACTGGTGGTCGGAAGTATTGTTGGTACCGGCGTCTTCACTATGCCCGCCGTGCTCGCAGGCGCGGGCACGATGGGCATCTTGGTGCTGGGCGTCATTGCCGTGGGCGCGATGTTGCTCGCAGTCTTATTTGGGCAACTCACAAAGCGCGTACCTAACAGTGACGGCGGCGTGTACGCCTACACCCGACACGAGTTTGGCGACTTTGCGGGTTACCTCGTTGGTTGGTGTTACTGGATTCAGTCGTGGGCTGGGAACGCAGCGATTGTCGCCTCGTGGGTCTTTTACGTTGACGCCCTCTTTAACTTCACCCACCCGTCTGGAATTCAGAATTGGGGTATCGCGATCTTTGGACTATGGATTCCTGCAATCATCAACCTCGCGGGAGTGCGCCAAATGGCGTGGTTCCAAAACATCAGTGTCGTCGTCAAGTTCCTGCCGTTGTTGTTCGTGGGCGTCGTTGGTTGGTTCTTCGTTTCCAAAGCTAATTTCGGCCCCTTTAACGCTTCGGGCGGCAGTCTTTACTCCGGCATTGGTATCGCAGCGGGCGTTGCCCTCTTTTCGTTCATCGGCGTCGAAGCTGCCGCCGTGACGGCCAAACGAGTCATCAATCCTCGTCGCAATGTCATGCGCGCGTCGGTCATCGGCACGATCGCGAGCGCGGGTCTCTACGTCCTCGTCACCGCCGTCGTTATGGGCCTGGTTGCCCACCACACCTTGGTCGGCACCGGCTCGCCGTTCGTGAATGCTTTCCAAACGATGTTTCCCCACAGTGCCTGGGCCGGGCGCTTCGTCGCCGGCGTCGCCGTGGTTTCGGGACTCGGTGCCCTTATCGCCTGGACCCTCATCGTGACCGAGACATCGAGAGCCATTGCTCAAGACGATCTCTTCCCACGTCCCTTCACCTGGTCGGACAAGAGAGGCACCGCGTGGTTCGGCATTCTGATCGGTACCGCCTTGCCGTCACTGCTGATGCTGTGGCGTTACGAGACGAGCTCGGGACTCAAAATCTTCACCTATCTCGTGGACCTGACCGTCGTGACGGTCGCGATCCCGTACTTTTTTTCCGCGCTCGCTCAATTGACTTTCCTCGTCTCGCGACGTCGACGCGTCCAAGGTTGGCAGTTAGCTCGTGACCTCAGTATCGCCGCCACAAGTGTGCTGTTCTCGATGTGGGTGACGTTCGCCTCCGGATATCAAGTCGTTTATCAGGCACTCGTGGTGCTTCTGGCGGGGCTCGTGTTGTACGCGTTCTTGAACGCGCGACGCCAACGTCTAGGTGAAGCAATCGAACCCATCGACCTACCGGACGAGATTTCAGTTCCTTCAAAGTCGTAACGAAGTCGCTTGAAAGTGCGACAAAGAAAGTAGGAGGTAACGCCATGACACTCCATGTCGACTCAGAAGTTGGTCAACTCAAGCAAGCCATGATTCACCGTCCCGGGCTCGAGCTCGCACGGCTCACGCCGTCGAACATCAAAAGCCTTCTCTTTGATGACGTGCTTTGGGCAAAAAAAGCACGTGAAGAGCACGACGCCTTCGCTCAGGCGTTGCGTGACAGAGGCGTAAAGGTTCATCTGTTCGGTGATCTCCTTTCGGACGTTGTCGCGACGAAAGACGGACGCGCGTTCATTCTCGATACTCTCTGTACCGACGACCAAATTGGGCCTTCGCTCGTAAAACCCGTCCGCCAGTTACTCGACGACCTCGAAGAGCACAAGCTGGCTGAATTTCTCATCGGCGGCATCTTGAAGTCCGACCTCGCTCCACTTAGTGCGAAAAGCTTGTCCTGGGAGCAATTGCGCGCCGACGATTTCATCCTGCCCCCGCTTCCCAATACCCTGTTCCAGCGCGACAACACTTGCTGGATTTATGGCGGTGCCACCGTAAACCCCATGGCCAAGGCCGCCCGTAAGCGTGAGTCACTGCATACAAGGGCGGTCTATCGATACCACCCTGTCTTCAAGGACGAGAAGTTTGAGATGCTCCTCGACGCCGAGACCACCAATCATCAGGCGACACTTGAAGGCGGCGACGTTCACATTCTCGGTCACGGCACGGTCATGATTGGCATGGGCGAACGAACCACGCCCGTTGCGGTTGAGATTCTCTCGCGTCGACTCTTCGAGACTGGCCTCGCTTCACGAGTGATCGCAATAGAACTTCCACACAGTCACGCGTTCATGCATCTCGACACTGTGATGACGATGATTGACCGATCCACTTTCGTGCTCTATCCCTATTTCGATCGCAATCTTCGCAGTTGGACAATCGTTCCCGGTGAGGCGCCAGACAGCGTCATTCTCAATCAAAACGACGATGTGTGGGAGACCTTGGCACAAGTATTGAAGGTCGACCATGTCACTGTCCTCACCACTGACGAGGACGAGCGCGCGGCGCAACGTGAACAGTGGGATGACGGGACAAACTTTCTTGCAGTGTCGCCCGGCGTCATCATGGGTTACGAACGAAACGTCGCCACCAATACCATGCTCCGTCGAGCAGGCATTGAGGTGATCTCGATTGAAGGCAGCGAACTCGGTCGCGGACGTGGTGGACCGCGTTGTATGACGTGTCCCATCGAGCGAGAGGCCGTCGCATGAAAAAATCAGATGTCCTCAGTGCGCTCAAGGGGCGCAGTCTGCTGCGAGACGTTGACCTAACCAAGGACGAGTTCCTTGGACTGATTGATCTCAGCACGAAACTACGAGATGAAAAAAGGTCGGGCACCGAGAAGAAAATGCTCAAGGGAAAGAATATTGCCCTTATTTTCGAGAAAGCCTCGACGCGCACCAGGTCTGCCTTCGAAGTGGGAGCGGCCGACCAAGGTGCCAACACCACTTACATGGGACCCGGCGAATCACATTTGGGAGAAACGGAAACAGTCAAAGACACGGCGAGAGTGCTCGGACGCATGTACGACGCCTTGGAATTTCGCGGTTCCGCGCATCGCGACGTGGAAGTGTTGGCCGAATTCTCAGGCGTACCGGTCTGGAACGGGCTCACCAATGAATGGCACCCGACGCAGTTACTCGCGGATATTCTCACGATTCGCGACCACACCGTAAAACCGCTCGAACAAGTGGCGCTGACGTACCTAGGTGACGCGCGAAATAATACGGCGAACTCGCTGCTTTGCGTGGGCGCACTCTTAGGAATGGACGTTCGAATTGCGGCGCCGATTTCACTG
>PKZI01000206.1 GCA_003133005.1 Acidimicrobiaceae bacterium
CCCATGTTCCACGCCAACGCCTGGGGCACCCCGTACGGGGGGTTCATGACCGGTGCGGACCTGATCATGCCCCAGCAGTTCCTGCAGGCGGCCCCGTTGACCGCCATCATCGACCGGTTCCGCCCGACGTTGTCCGCCGGTGTGCCCACGATCTGGAGCGACCTGTTGCGCTACGCCCAGACCAATCCGGTCGACCTGTCGAGTCTGCGGATGATCACCGCCGGCGGTGCGGCCGTGCCGCGCCAGCTGATCGAGCGCTTCCGCGACGAACTCGGCGTCCAGATGGTCCAGGGTTGGGGCATGACCGAGACGAGTCCGCTGTGCTCACTCGCCACGCCGCCCCGCCAGGCCGCGCCCGACGAGGAGATCGAGTGGCGGGCGAAGACGGGACGCATCGTGCCCGGGGTCGAGGTACGCATCTGCGACGACGACGGTACGGTCCTGGCCAACGACGGTGAGGCCGTCGGGGAGTTCGAGGTGCGGGGGCCGTGGATCACCGGCTCCTACTACGGCGACCCGTCGCCGGAACGGTTCCACGACGGTTGGCTCCGCACCGGGGACATCGGATCACTCGACCCGCTCGGCTACATGCAGATCAGCGACCGCAGCAAGGACGTCATCAAGTCCGGTGGCGAATGGATCTCCTCGGTCGAGCTGGAGAACGAGGTCATGGCCCACCCCGACGTGGTCGAGGCCGCGGTCATCGCCGTGCCCGACGAGCGCTGGAGTGAGCGACCCATGGTGGCGGTGGTGGCCGAGCCAGGGTCGACGGTCACCGCTGACGAGCTGGTCGGGTTCCTCTCCGGGCGGGTGAGCCGGTGGTGGTTGCCCGAGCGGTGGGTGTTCATCGACGAGGTCCCGAAGACCAGCGTGGGCAAGTTCGACAAGAAGTTATTGCGCTCGCGCTTTCACGACGGTGACCTCACTGTCATCGTGACCGAGTAGTGGAGTCACTCGACTCGTTGGCTGACGATGTTGCCAACATTGAGACGAAAGTCGCCGATGCTATCTTCGAAACGGTTCGCGAACAGTTTCGTGGGTCCGGCGAAGAGGCGAGAAATCTGGAACGCCGGCTTTCTAAGGTTCGCCGTAGCCTGCAGAAAGCGGAATCTCTGTTACGTCACGATAACGTGACCGATTAAGAATCCCACGAGTTGACGACGTCGATCAACTGTCGAAGTCTGACGTAGTTTCTACCGTCGAAATCAAAGATGATCGCGTCATCGTCGGCGACGAATCCCTCGTGCTCTGAAAACGTGGGGAACTGCTCGCTCAGAGCCAGCAACTGTTCTGATGAAGGTCGAACGCGAAGACGCATCCGCGCGCGTTGTTCGAGAACGTCGAATGAACGGTAATTGCGATAGAAACGTTCGATATCCTCAATCGCGCTTTGTACTGATGTGTGAAGTGCGACGAGACACAGATCTGCTTCATCGATGTAGGCATCGCGAACGAGAATACCCATGAAGTCCAACCATCGTTTCCAAAAGTCACCGCCAGGCAAATCAACGAGAACAATGGGGGCGGGATTCGTCTTACCCGTATGCACGAGGGTGAGGATCTCGAAAATCTCGTCCATCGTGCCGACGCCACCGGGAAACGCAACGAATGCGTGCGACGCACGTGTGAGCGCAACCTTGCGCGTGAAGAAGAATTTCATCGCGACGTGCATGTCGTCGACGTCGATGTAGTCATTCGCCCCTTGTTCGAATGGCAACTCGATATTCACGCCCAGCGTGTTCTCTCGACCAGAACCCTTCGAAGATGCTTCCATTATTCCTGGTCCTGCGCCAGAAACCACCATCCAACCCCGAGCGGCGGTGGCGAGACCGAATTGGCGTGCCATCTCGTAGAGCGGATCATCGGCGTTGGTGCGGGCAGATCCGAAGACCGTCACCTTCGTGCGGTCGCGCCATGGTGCAAACAGTGCCGACGCCTCAAGTAATTCATCGAGCGACGTCGAGGCAATGCGGAGATCCGCGACGTCGGTATCGTACTTCGCGAGCTCAACGATTCGACTTACGAGTCGTTGCAATTCGTCGAGTCGTTCGGGTGACTGCGAGGATTCATCGTTCAACGCTCGTAGGAACGTCTCAACAAGTTCAGACATCGCTACAGCGTCTGATAGAGGGTACTGCGTTGATGCAGGGGACGACCGAGCGGTGCAACGAGTGCGCGCAAGTTCTCCACGTCCATCTCTTGACCGTGGGTAGCGCCGGCTGCCCGCGAGATATTCTCGTCCATCAATGTGCCACCCAAATCATTGGCCCCAGCTTGCAGGATGCGCCGTGAGCCTTCGACACCCATCTTGACCCAACTGACCTGGATGTTGTTGATCAACGTCGCGTAATGAAGTCGCGCGACGGCGTGCATCAATACCGCTTCACGGAACGTCGGTCCTCGTCGAGAACGACCCTTGAGGAAGATGGGTGTCGCCATGTGCACAAAAGGTAGTGGCACGAACTCGGTGAAACCACCCGTCTCCTTTTGAAGTTCACGAGTACGTAGGAGGTGTGTTACCCAGCTTTGTACCCCTTCGACCGCACCGAACATGATCGTGATGTTCGAATGCAGGCCAACACTGTGTGCGGCGCGGTGCACGTCAAGCCACTGATCGGTGTTGATCTTGTCGGGGCACAAAATGACCCGCACCTCGTCGTCCAAGATCTCCGCCGCGGTACCCGGAAGCGTCTTCAATCCGGCGTCGCGAAGTCGCGTGAGGTACTGCGCCAGATCTTGGTCGCTGCGCCGAGCGCCCTCGAATACTTCGAGCGCACTGAATGCGTGAATGTGAATGGTTGGCGAACCCGCTCGCACCGCAGCGACCACGTCGATGTAATAGTCGCCGTCAAACTTGGGGTGGATGCCGCCTTGGAGACATACTTCAGTCGCACCCTTCGCTTCTGCTTCGCGGACTCGCTCGCTGATCTCATCGAGGGTAAGCAGGTAGGGGTCGCCCCGGAGGTTGAGCGAGAGCGGGCCCTTGGAGAAGGCGCAGAAGCGGCACTTGAAGGTGCAGACGTT
>PKZI01000062.1 GCA_003133005.1 Acidimicrobiaceae bacterium
GACACCGACCGCGACTTCATCATTGGGTCAGAAGAAGCCGTGGAATATGGCCTCATTGACGACGTACTCTCCGCTCGTCCGTAGGTACCCAAACACGGGGACGTTGGCTTCTAGGATGGTCGCGCGGGGCCGTGTCGGAGGATTGTGATGCCACAACTTGTGAAGAGAATCGACCTTGATCGACCCCTGACGGAGACGATCACGAGAATGAGCGGTGTTTTTTCTGGTCGAAGCGATGAGTTTCACGTCGGATCAGAACGGGGACATGTTCATGGCTAAGTTCGGCGAAGGTAACGACCTCATCAAATGCAGTTTTTGTGCCAAGGGCCAAAAACAAGTGAAGAAACTCATCGCGGGTCCAAGTGTCTACATCTGTGACGAGTGCATCGATCTCTGCAACGACATCATCGCTGACGAATTCGGTGACCGACCCGAGTTCGTTCTCGAAGAACTCCCGACACCGCGCGAGATCTCTTCATTCCTAGATGAGTTCGTCATCGGACAACTTGACGCGAAGAAGATACTCTCCGTAGCCGTCTACAACCACTACAAGCGAATTCAAACGGGGCCATTGCACGAGGACGACGTGGAGGTCGCCAAGTCGAACGTCTTGTTACTCGGGCCTACCGGGTGTGGGAAGACCTTCCTTGCCCAAACGCTCGCTCGATTGCTGAACGTTCCCTTCGCCATCGCGGACGCGACGGCGCTGACCGAGGCGGGCTACGTGGGCGAAGATGTTGAGAACATCTTGCTGAAATTACTGTCGGCGGCGGACTTCGACGTGAAGCGCGCGGAACGAGGGATCATCTACATCGACGAGATTGACAAAATCTCACGAAAGGCCGAGAACCCTTCGATTACCCGCGATGTTTCTGGCGAAGGCGTGCAGCAAGCACTCCTCAAGATTCTCGAGGGCACCGTCGCGAGTGTGCCGCCCCAGGGTGGCCGCAAACACCCGCATCAAGAATTCATCACGATTGACACATCGAACATCCTGTTCATCTGCGGCGGTGCGTTCTCGGGACTCGAGGAGATCATCGAACGTCGTCTCGGTAAGAAGTCAATGGGATTCAATCAGCCCGTCGAGTCCAAGCGCAAGGGTGACGTCGAGCTGTTCAAACACGCGTTGCCAGAAGATTTGGTGAAGTTCGGTCTGATTCCGGAGTTCATTGGACGTCTACCCATTGTCGGCGCCGTCCAGCAACTCGACCTGCACATGTTGATCCGCGTGCTGACCGAACCGAAGAACTCGTTGGTCAAGCAATATCAGCAAGTGCTCGCGATGGACGGCGTGGAGTTGGTAATCGAGCCCGAGGCACTCGAGGCAATAGCGGAACTCGCTCTCGAGCGACAGACCGGCGCACGTGGACTGCGATCGATACTCGAGAGCGTGTTGCTCGACGCCATGTACGACGTCCCGGGACGCGCCGACGTACATCGTTGCATCGTGAGTGCTGAAAGCGTGCGCGGTGACATCGCGCCGACGTATGAAATGCGAAAGGCGACGCGAACCCGTCGCGCGAGCTAATTCGTGCGATTCACGTCGTACGCTCAGGCACTGACCTGGCTCGAATCACATATTGACTTTGAGCGCGTGGCGCCCAATCGCCAACTGGTCCCCACGCTCGAGCCAATTCGCGACACCCTCGCGTTGTTGGCGTCGCCACAACTCGACTATCCGATGGTCCACATCACGGGCACGAACGGTAAGGGCACGACGACCACGCTGACGAGCGCGCTCTTGTCGGGGACGGGACTTCGCGTGGGAACGTTCACGAGTCCCGACCTTCACGCCATCAACGAACGAATAGCAATCAATGGGCAGCCAATTGACGACGAGGAGTTCGTCGGTCTCTTATCGCGATTGGCGGACGTCGAAGAGGTGAGCGGCGTGGCGCTCACCCGATTCGAGTTGCTGACGGTGGGAGCGCTCCTGCATTTCTCGGACGAAGGTGTCGACGTCGCGGTGATAGAAGTCGGGATGGGAGGCACGTGGGATTCGACCAACGTCATTGATTCTTCGGTCGCCGTTCTGACGAACGTGGATCTCGATCACACCGCGGTGCTGGGCAGCACCGTAAGTGCGATAGCGAACGACAAAGTCGGGATTTTTCGTCCGGAAGCAATCGCCATCGTCGCGACGACGAACGCAATCGTCGTGGAGATTGCGCAGCGTAGGGCCACCGATCTTGGCGCTGATCTCTGGTTGATTGGAGCGTCATTCGAACTCGAGCGAAACGAACTCGCGCTTGGTGGGCGCGCCATCAGTGTGCGCACACCCTATGAGAGTTACGACGACGTACTCGTCTCCCTGCACGGAATCCATCAAGGATTCAACGCCGCCACCGCGATCGTCGCGGCCGAAGCGTTCTTAGGTCGCGGCCTCGGTGACGACGTCGTGCGTTCTACTTTGGCCAGTGCGCGAATGCCAGGACGTATGGAATTGATCTCGCGTAAACCAATGATCGTTGTCGACGGCGCACACAATCCCGCGGGCATTCGCGCTCTTTGCGCGACGCTCGATGGAGCGTTCTACGTCCAAGGAACGCGACGCTGCGTGCTCGGCATGCTCAAGGGTCGCGAGATCGACGACATGGTTGAACCTCTCGTGAGTTTGGGCTTTAGCGAATTTCATTGCTGCGCTCCCGCGTCGCCGCGCGCCGTTCCGGCGAGTGAAGTCGCCGAGGCCGTTCGCCGCTTCGGTGGGGTGGCCTTTGAACACCCCAGCGGCCTCGCTGCCCTCGCGCACGCACGCGAGCGATCCACCGACGAGGACCTCATCGTCGTAGCGGGAAGTCTCTATCTGGTCGCAGAGGTGCGTGGTGAGGTGTTACACGTCACTTCGCGCCACTTGTCGTAGGACTGTTAGATTCTCACGTCGTGGACCGAACTCTCGTCATAATCAAACCCGATGGTGTTGAGCGAGGGTTGGTGGGTGAGATTCTCGCGCGACTCGAGGCGAAGCAATTAAGAATTGGCGCGTGTGAACTTCGCACTATTGATGTGACAACGGCGCAGCGTCACTACGCNNACTACGCCGAACACGAAGGAAAGTCGTTTTATTCGGACTTGGTGGCATTCATCACGCGTGGCCCCGCACTCATTACGGTGATCGAAGGATCGGGCGACACGTGGAAAGTCGTGCGAAACCTCATGGGATCAACGGATCCCAAGCAAGCGGCACCGGGAACGATACGCGGTGACCTCGCGATCAATATGTCGGAGAATCTCATTCACGGGTCTGACTCGCTCGAGTCAGCACAACGTGAGATTGAAATTTTCTTCCCACAACTGGCTTAAATAAGAATTACGGGTGAAAGCGCTCGTTCTGCCCTAGCCTTAGGGGAGGAAAGAGCGCAAAACGGGGCGTTCGATTAAGGGTTCTTATGGCAGACAATCGATTTTCATTGCTTGGTCGCGACATGGCCGTGGACCTTGGTAC
>PKZI01000163.1:0-7732 GCA_003133005.1 Acidimicrobiaceae bacterium
CGTGCTCTTTTCGGTGCTCGGGTGGTTACGAGCCCACTGACCTAACATGGTTCTGGGCGGAGTTGCCGCGAGGAGACTTTCATGAAAGACAGAATGCGTAAGGCACTGGGGTTTCTCGGGCTCATTGAAGATGAGTACGGCGAATACACGCCCACGAACACAACGCGCACCACCTACGAGCAGCCCTCGTACGACGACGACGCCGAGTGGACGCGACCCGCACCCCAGAATCCGCGACCGTTCCCTACGACCCCTTCCGCTTCACCTAACGCACCCCTGCGCGTCAGTTCGAATACCGCTGGTGCGCGCGGTGCGCCAGCCCCGGTTTCGGTGCTCGAATCTTCGTCCCAATCGCCACGACTTCGCCCGATGCCGAGCGGGGTTCGTTCGGTGGGCCCCTTTTCCCAAGATCGCGACGTGGCCGTCGTCTCGCCGTCGCGCTACGACGAGTCCGGACGTATTACCGATCTGCTGCGTTCGAATCGAGCGGTGGTGCTCGATGTTCGCGACATGGATCCGGTGCTCGCGCGTCGTGTCGTCGACTTCGCGGCGGGCACCACCTACGCCTTGACCGCCAAAATGGAACCCATGGAAAAAGGGACGGTTTACCTGCTGAGTCCCCAAGGTACCCACGTCAGTCCTGACACGAGAGAACGACTGCGCGTCACGAATTATCAGTCGAACGGTTCCTAGTGCAGTATGTCCACGACCTCATCAGTCTTTATATTTGGATTCTGGTCATCTCAGCACTGTTGAGTTGGTTTCCCACCACGAACCAAACGGGTGTGCTCATCAGCGTGAAGCGTCTGCTCGCGCGACTCACTGAACCGATTCTTCGACCACTTCGCGCCATCGTGCCACGCCCACAGATTGGTGGTGTGGGCATCGACTTCTCGGTGATGGTTGCGGTGATTCTCTTGATCATCATCAATAACGTCATTTAGTCCTCAATGGACCCAACGCGAGCTTGGCGGTAGGGTAGACGGATGGCAAGCACGGATAATCCCTTTTCGGCGCTCGACGCGATTGACACCGTTGCGTTCAAAGTGGGTCTCAAGGGCTACAACGTTGACGAGGTTGATGATTTCCTCGAGCGCGTTTCTACCGAGTCGCGCCAACTCAAAGATCAGTTGGCGCAGATGCGACTGCAGTTACGCCAGGCGAGTGAGCGGATAAGCCAACTCCAAAGTGGTTCCTCCGCTCCCGCCACAGGACCAGTGCCGGTCATTGCCCCCGCGCCGAGTGCGGCGCCCGCCGCACGTTTCGGTTCCGCCAGCGGCGCCGAGCAAGTGACCTCGATGATCGCCATGGCCCAGCAATTCATCGAACAAGCACAACAAGAGGCCGAGGTCAAGGCGCGTGAGATGACCAGCGTCGCCCAAGAGCGCGCGCGCGAGATCGTCGCCGAGGCGAGGAGTCGCGCCGAGGACGAGGTAAATCGACTCAATGGGCTCAAACAGCGTCTGAGCGAGGACGTCGACACGCTTTCGCGGCAACTCGAGACCGAACGCACGCGACTCACGGCGGTGTTGGCGGAGTTCACACGCTGGGTTGAAAGTTCTTTTCAGGTCGGTGGACGAGCTCCGAGCGGCGCCGTGACGCCCCCGAGCGCGCCGCGAAGTGCGCCCACGACCAATCCAGAACCACCACGATCGTCGTTCGTACCGCCCCCGGCAGCCCCGGCTCACCAGCCGGCGGTGGGTCAAGTACTTAACTTTGAGCAGTCGGGGCGTGAAGAGCGACCGTAAGGGGCTCGCTGGCTGGTATGGTCAGCCCGCACTTATTTAATGCACTACGAGGAGTTCATCATGCCGTCTAACGCCAAAAACGCCAAAAAGGCCGCGCCGAAGAAGGTGTCGACCACGAAGCCGGCAGCGAAGAAGGTTCCCAGTGCCGCCCCGAAGGCCAAAAAACTCGATCCCAAGAAGTCGGTCAAGAAAGTAATGAAGAAAGCGCCCGCCAAAAAGGTTGCGCCGAAGGCGAAAGACAAGAAGGCGCCCACGTTGAGTCCCGCGCAGAAGGCTGCGGCGGCAAAGAAGCTGGCGGCCGCGAAGGCCAAAGCGGTGGCGGTCGCTAAAGCGACCAAGGAGCGTGAAGCGAAGGCCAAGATCGTCGCCAAGGAAAAGGCGGCGGCGGCCAAGGCCAAGGCCATTGCAGCGGCGCGGGCCCAAAAGGAACGCGACGTCAGGGCGAAGGCTCTCGCCAAAGAGCGAGAAATTCAGCGCAAGGCTCGCGAGAAGGCCGCGGCCGAGGCGAAGAAGCAGCGCGAAATCGACAATAAGCGCAAGGCGATTGAAGCGGAAAAGGCGAGAAAGCAACGCGAGATTGAGCGTCGTAATCTCGAAGAGCTTCGCCGTCAAGAACGTCGCGAGGCTGAGGAGCGAAAGCGTCTCGAAGCGCTCGAGCGAAAGATGCATTCGAAGCCCTACGGTGACGATCCTGCGTTTCTCGAGGAGTTGCGTGGCTTGTTGCTCGAGACGCGCGAGTCGACGAATCAACAGATTGCCGTCAGCGAGTCTGAGGCCAATGAGATGTTGGTCGACCGCGAACGACTTGAGTACGACGACGAAGACGGCAGCAGTGTCGCGTCGGACATCCAACGTGATCAACTAAAGGATTTTGCCTCGGCGTTGCGTCTTAAGGTCGACGAGACCGACGTGGCGCTCGCGCGCATCGATGACGGTAGTTATGGACGTTGCGACGAGTGCTTTGAACCAATTTCGAAGGCTCGGCTCCTCGCGCAGTTGCCGGTCTTTACGTGCGTGTCGTGCCGCGCCAGCGTTTAGGTCTCCACGTCAATTTCACCGTGGCGTGGATCGCGCTGGTCGTGACCGCGCTTGATGCGATGACCAAGGCGTGGGCGCGTCACGCGCTCGCGACGCACGCCATGCACGTCGTGGGTTTTGCGTGGCTGCGTTTGGAATACAACTCTGGAATCTCGTTCTCCATCAATGCGTCCGGTGCGCTGCTCACGACCATCGTCACATTGGTGGTCGTTGTTCTTGTGGTCGTCGTGGGACTGCAAGCGGCGCCGGGACTCGCTGAGGTTGGCTTCGGCCTACTGTTGGGTGGTGGGGTAGCGAACGTGCTCGATCGGCTCGCCGCGACCCCCCATCAGGTGACTGACTTCGTGGCGCTTGGATCGTTCCCGGTCTTTAACCTCGCCGACGCCTCGATCACGATNNGACCCCTTTGACGGAGAGACGCTCGATCTCATCGTGCCGGGTACGTTAGACGCCATTCGCGTTGACCGAGTTCTGTCGATGTTGACGGGTCTCTCGCGTTCCGAGACGAGCGCGATGCTCGCGAGTGGCGCGGTCAGGATCGACGACAAGGTCGTCGTGAAGGCCTCGATGAACGTCGAAACCGGCCAACACCTCGTTGCGGTCCTTCCACTCGCCGATAGCGGCGATGTCGCACCCGATCCCACGGTCGAGGTTGACATTGTGGTCGATGACGAGGACTTTTGCGTCGTCAATAAGGCCCCGGGTCAGGTGGTGCATCCGGGGGCGGGACAACGTACGGGCACCCTCGTCGCGGGACTGCTGGCTCGTTATCCCCAGATGGCCGACCTCGTCGCGACGGGCCTCTGCGAGCCCCTGCGACCTGGCATCGTGCACCGACTCGACAAGGGTACGTCCGGGGTGATGGTCGTGGCGAAGACCCCGGAGGGTTTCATTTCGTTGAGTACCCAACTTTCTGAACGGCTCATCGAACGAACGTACTTGGGTATGGTCGAAGGACACGTCGCAGAAGAACGTGGCGTGGTCGACGCACCGATTGGTCGCTCGATGCGCACGCCCACCATGATGGCCGTGCGTGCCGACGGTCGACCTGCGCGCACGGGTTACGAAGTTCTCGCGCGTATTGACAAGCCCAACGCGATGACGTTGCTACGACTTGGGCTTGACACGGGTCGCACGCACCAGATTCGCGTGCATATGGCAAAAATTGGCCACCCGATCGTTAACGACGCGCGCTACGGTCATCGACGTGAGCGACGACTTGACGAAGATCGATTCTTTCTGCACTCCACCACGTTGTCGTTCACGCATCCCCGTACCGACGAACTCGTCGTCACGCACGTGGCGCTGCCCGACGATCTACGAGTGCTCGTACCCGAGGGTCTCGAGCTTTAGGCGCTTTGACGCGTCGCCAGCACTGCGTCGTCGCCGCGCAGGGCCTCAAGGGCCTCTTCTTCGGCACGGCGAACGCGGCGAACGCCGATGTCCATCTTGGTCGCCGTAGCTTGCAAGGAGAGGGGAGTAGCACCGTTTAAGCCAAAGCGCAGCGTCAAGACGTCACGCTGAAGTTCGGTGAGCTTGTCGAGGGCACCGTGAAGTTGCTCGTCCATCATTGTCTGTTCGATGTCGCCTACCCAGTCGTGTTGACTTGGTGCGACGAGGTCACCGAGCGTGGTCGCTGAGTCCGATGAGGCGGGCTGATCCAAACTCGCCGTCACGCCCGCGAGGCCGTGCAGGTTTTGACGCTCGGCCTTTGACATGCCCGTTGCCTCGGTGAGTTCGTCGTCGGTGGGCTTGCGGCCAAAAATCGACGTAAGTTCTGCCGTGGTCGCCTCGAGGCGTTGGAGTTGCTCGCCGACTTCGAGGGGGATGCGGATAGTACGGCCGTGTTGCTGGACCGCGCGCTGCAGGGCNNTGACGAATCCACCACGTGGCGTACGTCGAGAACTTAAACCCGCGCTCCCAGTCGAACTTTTCTACGGCGCGAAGGAGCCCGAACGTGCCCTCTTGGACCAAGTCGACCATTTCGACTCCACGGTCCTGGTAGCGGCGGGCCCAGTGCAGTACCAAGCGGAGGTTTGCGGCCACCATCTGCTTTTTGGCCTCTTCATCGCCGGCGGTGACGCGTTTGGCGAGTTCGACTTGCTCGTCGTAATTCGGCATCGGGTAGCGGTCAAGGTCGCGCATCAGGAGGCCCAGCATGTCATTGGTATTAACGGCAGAACGGCGGGGGGTGGTGTTCATTCAATCTCCTTAGTACGAAACTTCTTATTCGTTGCGACTGAGGTTTTGTATTTCTCCTACGGACGCATAACTAATTTACCACGAGGTAAAAGCTACTTCAAGCCTTTAAATTCCCCGTAAACCAGTTGTAAAGGTTTAGGCAGAGTGGGTGCGAGCGACGGGTTGGAGTCCCTGCGCCTGGGCGACCATGTCGGCCAGCGTGAAGCTCGAAAGGTGCTCGCGCATGTGATTTCCGACGTCCGCCCAGACCGCGAGGAGCACGCACTGGCCCTCGTGGTCACACGCGCCGTTGCGGTGCGGCTCACCAAAGTCGCCCGCGACAATGGGACCATCGACCGCCGCCACGATCTCCGCCAACGTTATGGATTCAGCGCTGCGCGCGAGCACGTAGCCCCCACCAACACCACGTTTGGAGCGTACGAGCCCGACNNACGCAGTCTACTGGGGGGAATCGACGATTCAAGGGGCATGAAGTTGGTTTCAACTGGCACACTGCAGGGATGGAAGAAAACGTTCACGAACACCTGCCCGTTGATCCCGACCAGGTAATGGCCCCCGGTGAGGGGCCAGGGAAGGGAGCGAAAGACGACGAACCGACGGACTTCATTAGTCAACCGGCGAAGGTTATGCGCATTGGATCGATGGTCAAGACACTGCTCGAGGAGGCCCGCAGCGCACCGCTCGACGAAGCGGGCCGAGTGCGATTGGCCGAGATTTATCAAATCTCAATAACCGAGTTGTCGGGCGCACTTTCGCCAGACCTGGGCGGCGAATTAGGCCGCATGGCCATGCCGTTCAGCGCCGAAATTCCGAGCGAATCCGAACTACGTATCGCACAGGCGCAATTGGTGGGTTGGCTCGAGGGACTCTTTCACGGCATTCAAGCGTCGCTGTTCGCCCAGCAGGCCGCGGCGGCCGCTCAACTCGAAAAGATGCGCGACCGTTCGCTCGCTCCCGGGAGCCCCGAACCTCGTGCCGGCACGTACCTATAGGTGGGGTTCTGGTGGGGTCGCTTGAATCGAGGTAATCTCCGAATGCCACGCATGTAATTTGAAATTGTCGTGGCGGAAGGAACGCATCAGCGAATGGCTGAGAGTTTTGTGCACCTGCATAATCACACCGAGTATTCGATGCTCGACGGTGCCGCACGAGTCGAAGAGATGGTGCTCGCGGCCAAGGCCGATGGGCAGCGTGCCATCGGCATCACTGATCACGGGAATCTCTACGGTGTCATTGATTTTTACGAGACGTGCAAAAAGCACGACGTAGTCCCCATCATTGGTCTCGAGGCCTACATGGCCGCGAACTCGCGCTTCGACCGACCGCCGCGACGCGGAAAAATCGACGACACCGGGGGAGAGACCGAAGGCGGCCAGAAGCTTTATCACCACCTCACCCTGCTCGCGAGCTCAAACGAGGGGTACGCAAATCTGCGGTCACTGGCCTCGTACGCATTTCTTGAGGGCTATTACTACAAACCTCGCGTCGATTGGGAACTACTCGAGCGCTACGCGAAGGGGCTCATCGCCACGTCGGGTTGCCTAGGCGGCGTAGTACTCCAGGCGTTGTTACAGGACAACTACGACAAGGCGCTCGCTCTCGCGGGACGACTTCAGACGATCTTTGGCGCCGAGAACTTTTTCATCGAGATGCAAGACCATGGCATCCCCGAACAGCTACGCACGAACCCTCAGTTGCTTCGCATCGCAAAGGACTTAGGAGCGCCGTTGCTCGCGACCAATGACCTGCACTACGTGCATCACAGTGACGCGGAGATGCATGACGCGCTGTTGTGCATTGGTACGGCGTCTCTCGTGTCGGATCCCAATCGATTTCGGTTCCAGAGCCAAGAGCACTATCTAAAATCCGCCGCCGAGATGCGCTACCTGTTTCGAGAGATCCCCGAAGCGTGTGACAATACATTGCTCATTGCGGAACGAGCGCAGGTCAAAATTGAATTCGACAACGATGCGCTGCCGGAGTTCCCGATCCCCGAGGAGTTTCGGTCGGACACTCACAAAGAGGGTGCGGACCGACTGCTTCGGGACTTGAGTTATCGGGGCGCACACGAACGCTACGGCGAACAACTCTCCAACGAAGTACACGAGCGAATCGAGTACGAGTTGCGCGTCGTTGCGGACATGGGGTTCTCTGACTACTTCTTGGTGGTCTGGGACATCATCCGTCACGCGCGCGAGCGGGGCATCCGCGTTGGTCCTGGTCGCGGCTCTGCGGCAGGGTGTTGTATTGCGTATTGCTTGCGCATTGTCGACCTCGATCCAATCCAGTACGGACTGATCTTCGAACGCTTCCTCAATCCCGGGCGTAAGCAGATGCCCGACATCGACATGGACTTTGACGAGCGCTACCGTGCGGACATGATTCGCTACGCCGCCGAGCGTTACGGCAGCGACCACGTNNGGTGACAAGATCGCCAAGGCCATGCCGCCGCTCGTGATGGGTCAGGACGTCCCACTCGAGGCGTGCTTTTCGAGGATGCCAGGTTACGAGGCTCGTTACGCCGAAGCCGCCGACCTACGCGCGCTCTACGAAACTGACGCCGACGTCAAGCACTCCATCGACGTCGCCAAGGGCTTCGTCGATAAGCGACGTCAAGACGGCATTCACGCGGCAGCGGTAGTGATCACGAAAGGACCGGTCCTCGATTACGTACCGGTGCAGCGAAAGAGCGCGGCGGGCGCGGCGAGTGATGACGCGCCGATTGTCACTCAATACGAGGCCAC
>PKZI01000163.1:7766-7948 GCA_003133005.1 Acidimicrobiaceae bacterium
ATTGGCGTCTTTCAGCTCGAGGGCGACAAGATGCGCCAACTCATGCGCCGACTTGCGCCTACGAGTTTTGAGGACATCGCGGCGCTCAACGCGCTCTATCGTCCTGGACCGCTGTCGGAGAACGTGCACAACGACTACGCGGATCGAAAGAATCATCGCCAGGGCGTGAGCTACGACCACGT
>PKZI01000163.1:7955-10331 GCA_003133005.1 Acidimicrobiaceae bacterium
CAAGCCCAGCGCACGAAGTTCGTCGACGGCTCCGAGCGCGAGGGCTATGGACGCGCACTCGGAGAGACGATATTTAACAAAATCGAACCTTTCGCCGACTACGCCTTTAACAAGAGTCACGCCTATGGATACAGTCTCATTGGGTACCAGAACGCGTGGTTGAAAGTGAACTATCCCGTTGAGTACATGGCAGCCTTGCTGACCTCGTTCCGCGACGACAAGGACAAAGCCTCGTTGTACCTGAACGAAGCGCGGCAGATGGGTATCAAGGTCGGCGTGCCCGACGTCAATGAGTCCTTTGGTGAGTACACGCCGAGCGCGAGCCAGGACAACACGATTCTCTTCGGGATGGCGGCCGTTCGAAACGTGGGCGAGGCGCTCGTCGAGAAGATCGTGAGCGAGCGTGACGCGAACGGACGCTTCAGTTCCATCTACGACTTCGTGCGACGGGTCGATCCCGCGGTCCTTAACCGACGTTCGATGGAATCACTCATCAAGGCGGGAGCTTTTGACTCGCTGGGGGTGACACGGCTCGGATTCTTGTTGAAGGCGGACGAGATCGTGGACGTGACCCTCAGTCGTCGAAAGGACCTGTCGCTTGGAATCTCCACGCTTTTTTCGACCCTGGGCGCCGACGCGGGTAACGACTGGGAAGGGACCGAAATCGCAGTGAGCGACACCGAGTTCGAAAAGGCGGTGAAGCTCGATTTCGAACGTGAAATGCTTGGCACGTACATCTCAGATCACCCGCTGCGTGAGTTGGAGGGTGCCCTCGCGACCAAGACCGAGGGTTCGATACTCGCGATTCGTGAACGAGGCGAGGAGTTGTCGCGCAGCGGGAAAGCGGTCGTGGTGGGGGGCATTCTCGCCGAGGTGCAGATTCGCACTACCAAGGCGGGTCAGCAGTATGCCCGAACGGTGCTCGAGGACCTCGGCGGATCGCTCGAAGTGACCTTTTCGGTCAAGAATTTCGAGCGTTGCAGTGGATTTCTCGCAAAAGACAACATCGTTCTCATGAAGATTCGTGTGAACAACCGTGAAGACGAACTGGTATTCAGCGCTTTTGACGTCGATTTATTGCGCGTCGATCGTGCCACTGACGAGCTTCGCCTTAGCTTGCGCCCCGAGGACTTAACGACGACGTCGATTGGGACATTACGCGAGATTTTGCGTCGTAATCCGGGCCAGTCACCGGTCGTTGTCGAAGCGGGAGCGGGCGGGAAATCCTTCAAACTCGGCCCTGACTTCAATGTGAATATAACCAGTGTCGTGGGTGATCTGCGCTCAGAATTCGGACGAGACGTCATAAAAGCCTGACCGGACTTTTCATGTCACAACCTCGCGTAGAATGGTCATCTATGGTCATGACTGTTATTACGAAGGACACCACCGCTCTTAGCGACGCAGAATTGGCCGAGATGGCTGACCTGTGCGTCGACCGCGAGCCCAATTTCGACATTGGGTTTCTCTCCAAACAGCGAGAAGACTGGGTTCTGGTGACTCAAGCCCGCGAGGGGGCGAAACTGCGTGGGTACTCCTTTAGCACCCTCGAGAGGATTGGCGGAACTCCGTCGTTGCTCGTAGGTCTCTTGCTCGTGGACCGGAATGCCAAGTCGGACCAGACCTTGAAGGCGATCTTGCACGATCAGTTTCGTCGTGCGCTGCTCGCCTTTCCGGACGAGGACGTGTTGCTCGGATCACGACTTTGCTCGCCGGACGGATTTCGCGCCTTCGCCGGACTCGAGGACGTCGTACCGCGTCTTGGCTACAAGCCCACGGGCGAGGACCGCGCCTGGGGACGACGTCTCGCCAAACGCTTCGGTTCTGAGAAGTCCATTGACGATCAGACCTTCATCATGACCGCGAGTCCCGGTCCGATCGGCGGACTTGATTACTCGGCGGACAAGTGTCCAATCCCCGAGGGTGTCGAGGTTTTCTTCAAGGGCCTCAAGCCCGAAAAAGGTCAGCGTCTCGTGGTCTTTGGTTGGGCAATGGCCGAGTCGCTCGCCTCGAACAAACTTCCTAAGTAATCGCGTTTCTCGCGGTACGAACTCAGCCGCGCGGTAACAAGCCAGTGCAGCTCTTGTAGCAGTGGCCGTCGATGGGCTGTGAAAGCGTCGTCAGCACGTAGGTCGGACGAAATCCCAGCGTGGTGGCCAGCTCCTTTCCCGAGAGCGACGATCGGCGCGTCGCTTCCATCGTGCGAACGGCGTGCTCGTCCTCACAGAGCAGCCAGACGTCGTCGCCAAACCAACCAAAGCGAACCCAGGTCGAACCATCGTCGTGACGGCGAAGGAGTTGCGGACCTCGGTCCGCGGCGATGCGCGCCACACTGGGGCGCTCACCGCGAAACTCCCAGTACGGCGCGCTCGGTCC
>PKZI01000199.1:0-13807 GCA_003133005.1 Acidimicrobiaceae bacterium
CCGTCCGCACGTACGAAATTCTCGCCCGACGCGCCCAGATCGTGGCGCCGTGACCACGTCCAGCGAGTGAGAAGGACCGACGCGAGCAACGTGAGGACATTGATGATGAACTCGATGGCGCCGTTGGCTCCCTTGAACCAGATGCCGTGTTCGAGGTCAAAAAGCACGTCCATTGAAAAAAGATAGAAACCGCCTCCTGCACCGAGGAGGAGAAAAAGCAGCGCGCGTGCAGAACCTCGACGCAGCGATAACGCCGCGAGTACGAGGCACGCGACGATGAATCCATCCGCGAGTGGGAACGCCTGTTCGAAATTCACGTAGACCCGGGTGTTCTCTGACGCCACGAGTGATCGATGCGCGAACCAAGCCACCCAGTAGAGCACGATGATGGTCGCGAGCGCGTAACAACTCGCACTGACTCGACGAAAGGAGTCGGCCACGGTCCCTGCTCGATTTAACGTGCACCCACCGGCGCGTGCACGAAGCCCTCGAGCAGCACTCGACCGTCCGCGCTTCCCAAGAGCGTCGACATTGCGCGCTCAGGGTGGGGCATCAGGCCCACGACGTTGCCATCGACGTTCGACACGCCGGCGATGTCCGCGCGTGAACCATTGGGATTGTCCTTGTAGCGAAGCACGATTTGATTGTTCGCCTCGAGACTCGCCAAGGTCGCGTCGTCACACGTGTACGAACCGGAGAAGTGATTGATGGGAATGACCAGTTCCTCGCCCTGGGTGGCGCCACGTGTCAGCACCGAGTTGGTCGACTCCACGATCACCGTGGTGGGCTGACACAAAAAAGTAAGCCCTCGGTTCTTCTGAAGCGCTCCGGGCAGTAGTCCCGCCTCGGTGAGGACTTGGAAACCGTTGCAAATACCGAGCACCGCGCCACCCGCACTGGCGAACGCCGCGACCGCCTCCATGACGGGAGAAAATCGAGCCAACGCCCCGGGACGTAAATAGTCTCCGTGAGCAAAGCCCCCCGGAAGTATGACCCCGTCCACACCGTCGAGGTCGGTCTGGGAATGCCAGATGAATTGGGCCTGCGCACCAAGGGACGTGACGGCACTGAACGCGTCGTATTCACAATTCGAACCAGGAAACACGACGACGCCGATGCGGGCCACGCTCTAGCTCCCCACCGCACTGCGCGCGACCGCGTTTTCGATCACGGGGTTCGACAACAGGCGTTCGGCGAGCGCGGTCGCCTTTTCGAGAGCCGCGGACTCGTCGACGGCATCGATCTCCATGCGAAACGACTTACCCGCGCGCACGCGCGCAACGCCGGTAAAACCGAGCGCCGGCAGCGCCTTTTCTATGGTCGCGCCCTCGGGATCAGCAATACCGTCACGCAACGTGACTTCGACGACGACGGGGTAGTTCACGTCTACTCACCGTACCAGTCGCTCAGGGCGCGATCGGTCACGCGCTCGTAGGCCGCCACGTAGCGATCCGACGTCACACGGACAATCTCGTCGGGCACTTCGGGCGGCGGCGGTGTGCGGTCCCAGGACTTGGCCGCCAACCAATCACGAAACGGCTGTTTGTCGAATGACGGGGGCGTCTCACCCGAACGAACACTTTCGGCGGGCCAGATTCGCGACGAATCAGGCGTGAGGACTTCGTCACACAACACGAGCGCACCGTCGACGTAGCCCAGCTCGAATTTCGTGTCCGCCAAAATGAGGCCCACCTTCGCCAGTGACGCCGCTCCTCGGTCAAACAAATCGAGGCAGATCGCTTGCGCCTCGTCAAGCGCGTCCGAACCCACCAGACTCGCGGCGGCCGCCCGATCGATATAAACGTCGTGCCCTACCTCGGCCTTGGTCGAGGGAGTGAACATCGGCTGGTCGAAGGGATCAGTGAGTCGCATCCCCGCGGGCACCGACATTTCGCCCACCGTACCCTTGGCGACGTATTCCTCGTAGGCCTGACCCGCGAGACGACCGCGCACGACGCACTCGAGTGCCAACATCTCGGCGCGACGAACCAACATGCTTCGTCCGTGCCACGTCGTCTCAGCCAGAAAGCCGGGCACGAACGCATCAATCTCTACAGGGTCGCAACTTACTAGTGAGGCCGGTACGTCATCGGCGAACTCGCTCACCCAATAGTTCGTCAGGCCCGTCAGCACACGACCCTTTTGTGGGATCGTCTCGTTCATCACGACGTCAAAGGCGCTCAAACGATCAGACGCCACCATCAACAGATACGCGTCGTCGACCTCGTAGATGTCGCGGACCTTGCCCGAATAGAGGTGCGTGAGACCGAGTGTCATGTGGTCCACGTCAGGGCCTCAAGAAACCGACCGCGGTGCGCCAGAAGACGCTGTGCGTCAAAAGCCTTCGCCAGAGCGTCGTTACTGAGCGTGACCGCGCCGTCGTCTTCGATCACGTCGCGAAAATTTCGTCGCTCCTCGACGGCGATGCGCGCATTCTTCTGCACGACGCGATACGCGTCATCACGCGACATTCCCGCGTCGACGAGGGCGAGCAGTACCGACTGGGAGAAGACGAGGCCGAGTGAACCCACCGTCAAGTTCTCGAGCGCACGTTCGGGGTGAAGGACCAGACCGTTCGCGAGACCCGTGGCCTTTCGCAACATGTAGACCGTCAACTGCAGGGCGTCGGGTAACACGACCCGCTCAACGCTTGAGTGCGAAATATCTCGCTCATGCCAGAGGGCGACGTCTTCGAGTCCCGCNNCCGGGCGCGAAGGGTTCCTCCGCCTCGCCGACCTCGCTGCGTGCGAGGAGACGTACTTCGAGGCAGAACTGTTCGATCGTGGTGCCGATCGCCGCGCACGCGTAGAGCACTTCGGCGTGGCGATCGCGCGCGATCACTTGGGTCGCGGGTACGGGCACGAGACCGAGCGCCTCGCACACGAACGCCTCGATTTCTGGATCAATGTTCGAATACGTGCCCACCGCGCCTGAGAGTTTGCCAACCGCGATTGCTTCGCGAGCCCGTCGCGCGCGTTCGATGTCGCGCTGCGCCTGGAGTGCGAACAGGGCGAATTTCGCGCCGTACGTCGTGGGCTCGGCGTGCATGCCGTGGGTGCGACCGGTAATCGGCCAGTCGATGCTTTCTTTCGCGCGCGCGCTGAGCGCGTCGCGCAACGCCGTCGCGTCGGCGATGACGATGTCCATCGCCCGGCTCAGGGTGTAGCAAAGCGCGGTGTCCACGACATCCGAGGAGGTGAGTCCGTAGTGGATCCACGCGCCCTCGGGCATACCAATGCGCGCTTGTACGACGTCGACGAACGCCGCAGTGTCGTGATTCGTGACCAGTTCACGCTCGTCGACTTCGGCGACGAACGCCTCATCGACGACGGGACGACGGGTTCGCAGCGCCGCCGCGTGCTCCACGGGCACGATGCCATCTTTGGCCAGCGCCTCGGCGACGAGGATCTCGACCTCGAGCATGGTGTCGAAACGATTGACGTCACGAAACAGTGCGGCGACGTCGGATGGCGAATACCTCGGGATCATCTCGCTCCTAACTCACGGCGAGGGCGATATCGTGACGCATCACCCTTCCCTCAAAGGTTACGAGCGACGCTCCGGCGTAGGCACGATCACGCGCTTCGCCCATCGTGTTGGCGACGCCCGTGATGGCGAGCACGCGCCCCCCGGCGGTCACGAAACGACCTTCGTCGTCCAAAGCGGTTCCCGCATGAAACACCGTCACGCCTTCAATCGCCGAGGCGAGTTGACCATCGGGTCCGAGGCCCTCGATCACGTCGCCGCGACGAGCGCTCACCGGATAGCCGTGTGACGCGAGCACCACGGTGACCGCGCACTGATAACTGCCGAGCGACGACTCGTCAAGCGATCCCTCGGCGACGCCGCGCAGTAACGAAAAAAGTCGCGCCCCGTAAAGCGGCGCAATCACCTCGGTCTCGGGGTCGCCGAAGCGAACGTTGTACTCGAGCAACTTAGGACCGCGCGAGGTCAGCATCACCCCGGCGTAGAGCACGCCACGATACGCAATGTCGCGTTTGTGCAACTCGCCCACGGTGGGCGCGATGATCGAGGACATCACCTCGTCGATCAGACCCGGCGTCATGATCTCCATGGGTGCGTACGCACCCATGCCACCGGTGTTGGGCCCGGCGTTCGCGTCGCCGACGCGCTTGAAGTCCTGCGCCGGCGCAAGAGCGTAGGCGTGTTCGCCGTCAAAGAGCACCGTCAACGAACACTCCTCGCCTTCGAGTCCTTCTTCGATGACAACAGTCGTCCCGGCGTCACCGAATGACACACCGCCCAATTTCTCTTTGACGTCGCGACACGCTTCGTCGAAGTCGTCGGTCACGAGCACGCCCTTACCCGCCGCGAGTCCGTCGGTCTTGATCACGTAGGGAGGAAGAAGCGTCGCGAGGTACGCCATCGCCTCGTCCTCGCGCTGAAAGACGCCGAAGTTTGCCGTCGGCACACCCGCCGAGGCGAGGAANNCTTTCCTTGTGCGCGCAAGGTATCGGCCAGTCCGTCGACGAGGGGCTGTTCAGGACCGATGACGAAGAGATCCGCGTCGAGTTCGCTCGCGGGGGTCGCAACACACGCAATCCCGTGTGCGGCGATCCCGGCATTACCGGGCGTCACGAGCACCTCGCCACTTTGGCCCAGCGCCCACGCGAGTGCGTGCTCACGCGCTCCGGCTCCGACGACGACGCTCCTCGCCACGAGGGCCGTACAAACTGCTCGCGCCCGGGACCAACACCGACCACCGAAATCGACACCCCGATCGCCTCTTCGAGAAACGCGATATAGCTCTTCGCCTTGTCGGGCAACTGTTCGTAACTCGTCAGTGACGTGAGGTCACAGCCCCAACCCGGCAACGATTCGTAGACCGGCGTCACGTCGTGCAGGATCGACTGGTGATAGGGCGGGTAGTCGTAGAGCACGCCGCCCGCCTCGTACGCGACGCACACTTTGATCTCGTCGAGCGTGTCGAGCACGTCTAACTTCGTGAGCGCGATCTCACTGAGTGAGTTGAGCCGTGCGGCCTGGCGCGCCATGACGGCGTCGAACCAGCCCACGCGACGTCGACGTCCGGTGTTCGTGCCGTACTCGTGACCGCGATCGACGAGCAATTGACCGAGTTCGCCGTCGAGTTCGGTGGGGAACGGTCCCGCACCCACTCTCGTCACGTAGGCCTTCGCGATACCCACGATGCCCGTCAGGTCGCGCGGTCCGAGTCCCGAACCCGTGCAGGCACCGCCGGCGACCGGGTTGGACGACGTGACGAACGGGTACGTCCCGTGATCGAGGTCGAGGAACGTCGCCTGGGCGCCTTCGAGCAGGATCCGTTCGCCGCGGTCCAGGGCGTCGTGCACGATCGCCACGGTGTCCTTGATCATCGGAGCGAGGCGTGGCGTGTACTCGTCGAGGTACGTCGCCGAGATGTCCTTCGCGCTGAGCGAGGGGCGATTGTAGATCTTGTTCAAAATGAGATTCTTCTCTTTGAGTACGACGTCGAGTTTCTCGCGAAAGATCTTGGCGTCGAGTAGGTCTTGGACGCGCAGACCCACTCGCGACGACTTGTCCGCGTACGCGGGGCCGATCCCGCGCTTGGTCGTGCCCAGCGCGTTCTTGCCCAAGAACCGCTCCGTAAGACGGTCCAGCTCCTGGTGATAGGGCATTATGAGGTGCGCGTTACCCGAGACGACCACGCGTGACACGTCAATGCCCTTGCCCGAAAGGGTGTCGAGTTCACTCAACAAGACGGCCGGATCGACGACGACGCCATTACCAATGACGGGGGTGATGTGCGAATAGAGCACGCCTGAGGGCACGAGTTGGAGAGCGAAGGCCTCACCGTCGACGACGATGCGGTGACCAGCGTTGTGTCCGCCCTGATAGCGGACCACCATATCCATGTCACGAGCGAGGAGGTCGGTGAGTTTTCCTTTACCTTCGTCACCCCACTGGGTACCGACCACTACGGTTGCGGGCACTTGACTCCCTCGAGACGGCCTCGTTGCCTACCAAGCCTACCGTACCGACCTCGAGCGATTAGAGGTGGAAGGGCTAACTTCCCTCGTGCGCCCGTCGCGACGCGTCGATGAAGAGCTCGATCGTGTTCGACACCGGCACGAGGTCGCGTCGATATTGACGATGCGTCGCTTGGATGTGCGAACGGGCCTCGCTCGCGTTCGTGGCGAGTTCTTGTCGCAGTGCCGCCAATTCGCCCTCCAGCGCCATAATCCGTTTGACACCTTCGAGGTTGACGCCCTCGTTCGTGAGTTCTTGAATACGACGCAACGCCGCGAGGTCCGCCTCTGAGAAGCGACGCGATCCGCCACTCGTGCGCTGGGGAGACAAGAGTCCGCTTCGTTCGTAGTTACGCAGCGTCTGGGGGTGCACGCCCGCCAGTTCGGCGAACACCGAGATCACGTAGACGGCGTGGAGGTGACGGTCGGTCATGCTTCTTCTCCCTCGTGCAGTGCGGTCGCCAATTTCTCGACGAGCGTTCGCTGTTCCTTGTTCAATTTCTTGGGCACCGTCACGCTCACCGTGACGAGCAGATCACCGTCGGCGTGCTTACCCGCGGCGGGCACGCCACGTCCTCGCACGCGCATCGTGGTGCCCGGCTGGGTGCCGGCGGGAATCTTGAGAGTGACCGGATCGTCGAGGGTCGGCACCTCGATGGTCGTGCCCAAGATCACGGCAGTGAGCGGCACTTTCACGGTCGTCGTGACGTTGCGGAGCTTGCGGTCAAAGCGCGCGTCGGGAGTGACGTGCACGTCGACGAAGAGGTCGCCCGCCGGTCCCCCGTTCGTGCCGGGATTTCCCTTGGACTTGAGTCGTATGCGTTGGCCGTCGATGACACCCGCGGGCACGCGCACGTTGACCCGTCGTGACGACGGCTCTCGGCCCGTGCCCTGACAGGTCGGACAGGGCGTCACGATGCGCCCACCGCGGCCCTGACAGACCGGACACACGCTCGACATGGCGAAGGGCCCCTGGTCGTCGTTCAAGACGCCACGTCCCTGACACCGTTCACAGGTCACAAAACCAGTCCCCGGTGCAGCACCGCTCCCACCGCACGTGTGACACGCCTCGGCACTCGGGAGGTTGACGCTCGTCGTGACGCCCTTCACGGCGTCGCGAAAGCTCAGGTGCAGCGACGTCTCGAGGTCCGCGCCACGTTGGGCGCGTTGGCGACGCTGACCAAAGAGGCCCCCGAACAGATCGCCGAGGTCACCGAGGTCACCGTTTTGGAAATTGAAACCACCCGCACCCGCACCGGGACTGGCACCGCCGGGACGAAAACCGCCCGTCGCACCGAGTCGGCGAACCTCGTCGTATTCCTTACGCTTTTCCTTGTCGCCCAGGACGTCGTAGGCGACCGAGAGCGCCTTGAACTTCTCTTCGGAGCCGGGGTGCGTGTCGGGGTGCAACTCCTTGGCGAGCTTGCGATATGAACGAGTGATCTCCTTTTCGGTCGCACTCGACGTCAGCCCTAGAACCTTGTAGTAGTCCGTATCGAACCACTCACGTTCGGCCATTTAGCCCTTCACTCTCACCATCGCCGGACGCAAGACGGCGCCCTTCCATTTGTAGCCCGCGCGAAGGACGTCATCGACGACCTGGGTCGATTCACCGTCCTCACCGGGCACGTGCGCGACCGCGTCGTGCACCTGGGGATCGAAGGCGACGCCGACGACGTCAATACGCGTCAGACCTTCTTTTGCGAGGGTGTCGAGCAGCAGTGCGCGCGACTGTTCGAGTGCGGCCGCTTCGTCGCTCGTCGAACTAGCGAAATGCGCTTGGGCGAGGTCGAGCGCGTCGAGCACGGGAAGCAACTTCACCACCACGTCGCCCGAAGCGCGCGTCGCCGCGTCGTCCGAAGAACGCGCGACGCGCTTGCGGTAGTTCTCGAAGTCCGCCTGGAGTCGCTGGAGCGAATCCAAGTACTCGTCGCGTTCTCGCTCTACCTCGCTACGAGGATCGAGCGGCGTCTCGACGGCGTCCTCGGACGCCGTCGATTCGTCGTTCTTCACAGCTTCGTCGGTCACGATCAGTCAACGATCTCGGCATCGACAATGTCGTCGTCGTTCGTTGCCTGGGCACCCGGTTCGGCGTTCGCGTTGGCCTTGGCCGCCTCTTCGTACAGGCGCTGACTGAAGCCCTGGCTCGCGGTGAGTAACTTCTCACTCGCGTTCTTAATGGCCTCAATGTCGGTGCCGTTGAGCGCGTCCTTCAGCGACGTGAGTGCCCCCTCGACGTCCTCTCGTTCGGTCCCTTGGAAGGAATCTGCTTGATCCTTCAGCAATTTCTCGGTCGAGTAGACCAAACCGTCGGCGTTGTTGCGCACCTCGGCCTCGTCTCGACGCTGGCGGTCCTCTTCGGCGTGGGCTTCCGCGTCGCGGACCATGCGGTCGATCTCGTCCTTGGAGAGCGAGGAACCACCGGTGATGGTCATGGACTGGGTCGCACCCGTCGCCATGTCCTTCGCCGAGACGTGGACGATGCCGTTCGCGTCGATGTCGAAGGTGACCTCGATCTGCGGCACGCCGCGCGGCGCGGGAGGGATTCCCACGAGTTGGAACTTGCCGAGCGTCTGGTTGTACGACGCCATCTCGCGCTCGCCTTGGAGTACGTGTACCTCAACCGAAGGCTGATTGTCATCGGCGGTGGTGAAGGTCTGTGACTTCTTGGTCGGGATCGTGGTGTTGCGATCGATGATCTTTGTCATCACGCCACCCTTGGTCTCAATGCCCAGTGACAAGGGCGTCACGTCGAGCAACAAGATGTCCTTGACGTCACCCTTCAACACACCCGCTTGGACGGCCGCGCCAATGGCGACGACCTCGTCGGGGTTCACGGTCTTGTTGGGCTCTTTTCCGGTGACCTTCGTCACCAGGTCCTGTACCGCGGGGATGCGTGTCGAACCACCGACGAGGATCACGTGGTCGATCTTGTCGATCGTGAGTCCGGCGTCCTTGATCGCCTGTTCGAACGGCGTGCGGCAGCGCTCGACGAGACTCGCCGTGAGTTCGTTGAACTTCGCGCGCGTGAGCTTGATGTCCAAGTGCTTGGGACCGTCGGCGGTCGCGGTGATGAAGGGCAGGTTGACTTGTGTCTCTTGGACCGAGGAGAGTTCGATCTTCGCCTTCTCCGCGGCTTCCTTCAAACGCTGTACCGCCATCTTGTCCGCCGAGAGGTCGACGCCTTCGGTGTCCTTGAAGGTCTTGACGAGCCACTCCATGACCTTGTCGTCCCAGTCGTCACCACCAAGGTGCGTGTCACCGTGGGTTGACTTCACTTCGAACACGCCGTCGGCGATATCGAGCACCGACACGTCGAACGTGCCACCACCGAGGTCAAAGACGAGGACGGTCTGTTCTTGTCCCGCCTTGTCGAGCCCGTAGGCGAGCGCGGCGGCGGTCGGNNACCGTGATGACCGCTTGGGTCACGGTGTCGCCCAGGTAGGCCTCCGCGTCGCGCTTCAGCTTCTGGAGGATACGAGCCGAGATCTCCTGGGCCGTGTACTTCGTGCCGTCGATGTCGACGGTCCACTTCTCACCCATGTGGCGCTTGACCGAACGGATCGTCCGCTCGGGGTTGGTGATCGCCTGACGCTTGGCGACCTCGCCGACGAGTACTTCGCCGGTCTTAGAAAATCCCACCACAGAAGGGGTCGTGCGACCACCCTCGGCGTTGGGGATAACGACGGGTTCGCCCGCTTCGAGGACGCTGACCACCGAGTTGGTGGTTCCCAGGTCGATTCCGACTGCCTTTGCCATGAACTGCTCCTTGTCTGTTACTTCTGCGATCTCGACTCGCCAGACCCTCTGGATAGCGAGAAACTATACGTTCAATCGTACAGAGTTGAGTCCCTCCTTGTCAAGAAAATGTATAGCGATTCTTATAGTTCTTAGAAATCGGGTTGACGTCGTCCAAAAAGGCTGAAATGACTGGGCCTTTGACATAATGCATCGTGTTGCGAGGAGCCGCTTCCCCTTTCGTTCCTCTTGGATCACGTCTCTGTGATTGTGCTGCATTTGACGCCTATGGAGACGATTGGCATGCGCGAGTTGTTACAACATGCCTCGAGCGCCTTGCGACGCGTAAAAACGGGGAAACAATCGGCGTCACCGACCGAGAGCGCCTGGTGGCGATGCTTAGTCCACCTTCCGCTGCCACGGGCGCCGCGGCATCAATTGCCTTTGGGCGAGTTCAACCGGCGCACCGATCTATCGCGACACTCCTTGATCCGGTGGCGAGCGATCGATCCAGCGCCGACCTGCTCGATGAGTTGCGCGCGGATCGCTAAGCGACGTGTGATATCTCGACAGTTCCGCATTTCCCAAACTCGTCATGAAAGGACCCGAAACAACAGCTTTTCGCGTGTGGTTCGAGCAACACTCCGGTTTCTGGTCGTCACAATTGCTCCACACCGAAGTGGTGCGCACGCGCGAGCTGCTCGGTGTCCCCGAAGCCGCGATGCAGGCAGGTCGTCCCGTCATTTCTCTCATGATGCCGAGCGCCAATACTTCTTATGTCGCGGCGTGCCCCGCGGCGATTTTGTTGCGCTCACTTGACGCATTACATCGTGCCGGCGCCCTTGAACAAGGAGGCGACCTCGAAGGAATTGTTACGTACGACCAAAGGATGTCCGAAAGAGCACTGTCGTTGTCAGTGAACGTGATTGCCCCGTGTTAAACCCAACGTCACCGCGAAACACCGGCCCAGAAAGACCTCCTGAAAACTTCGGTACGATTGGCCCGTGCCTGACCTTATTTTGCTGCGCCACGGACAATCCCAGTGGAACGAGCTCAACCTCTTCACGGGCTGGCACGACGTCGACCTGAGCAGTTTGGGCGAGCAGGAAGCCAGAATCGCCGGCGAACTCCTCGCCGAGCAGACTGGGCTCGATTTGCGCGTCCTGCACACCTCGGTGCTCACGAGGGCCATCCGAACCGCCGAGATCGCCCTTCACGCGGCGGGTCGGTCCTGGCTGCCGGTGCGACGCAATTGGCGTCTCAATGAACGCCACTACGGTGACCTCACAGGAAAAGACAAGAAGCAAACGACCGAACAGTTCGGTGCCGAACAAGTCAAACTCTGGCGTCGTTCCTACGACGTACCACCGCCGCCACTACCCGACGGTGACCCGCGCAGCAACCGGCTCGACCCGCGCTATCGCGACGTGCCGGCCGGTTTCATTCCCGCGACCGAGTGCCTCAAGGACGTCGTCGCGAGAGTCACGCCGTACTTCAGCGACGTGATCGTCGAAGACTTGCGTCGCGAGGCGGTGAGTGGAGGGGCCGTACTCGTCGTAGCGCACGGCAATTCACTCCGTGCGCTACGAAAAGTACTGCAGCACATTGGCGACGACGAGATTGCGGAACTCGAAATCCCCACGGGGATCCCGTACCGCATCACGATGGACGATGAACTGAACGTCCTTAGCGCCGACTACTTGGGAGACCCGCTGGCCGCGGCGGCGGCGGCCGAAGCCGTCGCACGCCAGGCCGGCTGAGTCATACCGCTTCGGGACCTCGCTCGTTGGTGCGAATACGCACCACTCGCTCGACGTCCGTAACCCACACTTTCCCGTCACCAACGGTGTCAGTGCGTGCGGCATTCACAATGGCGTCCAGAACGGCCTCGACTTGTTCGTCGGTGACCACGATCTGAATTTCGATTTTGTCAATGAAGTCGAACTCGTATTCCTTGCCGCGGTAGATCTCGATGTGACCTCCCGTGCGGCCGAATCCGCGAACCTGACCCACTGACATACCAGTGACGCCAACTTCCTTTACCGCAACCTTGACTTCGTCAAGTTTGAACGGCTTTACGACTGCGGTAATTAGTTTCATCGTCGCTCCTTAGACGTTGTCGCTGTGCGTGTGGCTAGGGCTATCCACCGGCTCACCGAAGGTGGGCTCGGGGAATGCTTCTTCGTCGTGAATAGCGAGGTCACCTATAGCGAGTGTCTCGTCGTCCTCACGCAAACCACGCAAAACGAACTTCACGAAGTAGAAGATTACTGCGGTGGCAAAGGCCGTCCACCCAATAATCCACAACGCCGCCAGGAACTGTTCCCAGAACTGGTGCCACGAGTGACCGTAGAAGACGCCGTCCACGAAGAACGAACCGGCACCCTTGTAGTGCGCGCCCGCGACGCCGTACTCGACCATTCCCGGGTCCGCGAAGATGCCGACCAACAGACCACCGGTCAGGCCCGCGAAGCCGTGGGTGTAGATAACACCCAGCGCGTCGTCGACCTTGTTGAACGGTGGCAACTTGGAGAGGAAGTTCCAGGCGAACCAGACGATCGTCGAGGCAATGAGTCCCACGTAGATCGCGCCCATACCGTTCACCCAACCAGCGCTCGGGGTAATCGCGACCAGACCACAGATCATTCCGTTGACGGCGCCAAGGAACGTCGGTTTCTTCTGTTTTGTCCCAATCATGTCCCAGATGACCCACGTCACTAATCCAACGGCGGTCGCCACGTTCGTGTTGAGCACGGCGGCCGCAGCGTCGGCGCCCGCGTAGAACGGGTCACCTCCGTTAAAGCCGTTCCAGCCCAACCAGAGGATTCCTGCGCCGACGGCCACCATCATCAGGTTGCTCGGGAACGCGTTCTCACGGTCCTGCCAACGACGCGGACCGAGAATGGCCGCACCCACGAAGGCCGCGATACCAGCCGAGAGGTGGATGACGTACCCACCCGAGAAGTCGACCGCACCCTTGATGGCGAAGAAACCGCCACCCCAGAGGAGCTTCGCGTTCACGCAGTACACGCACGTGATCCACAATGGCACGATGAGGCACCACGCCTTGAACTTGAGACGACCCACGAGACTACCCAAGAACAAAATTGGGGTGATCGCCGCGAACACGAACTGGAAGTACGCCAGTGTCGCGGTCGGGAAGTGGAACGGTATCAACGAGTTCGCACCCGAGACCGCTTGACCTTGTTCCGATCCCGCCGTGGCGAGAGGGGTGAAGTGTCCAATGAGGTTGCTCCAGAAGGATCCGGTGGCGCCAAGATGCGACGCGGGACCGAACGCCAAGTTGTAACCCCACAGCATCCACACGATCAACGTGAGCGAGAATGCCATGAACGTCATGAACATGGTGTTGACGATCCACTTCTTTCGAACGAGACCGCCATACAGCACAGCAAGTCCCGGGAGGCTCATCAAACCAACCAACGTCGCGGCGACGATTTGCCACGTATTGTCAGCCGGATTGAGCCAACCGGGATATGGGATGTTGGTGACTGCGGTTAGCACATCCACTCCTTTTGATTTCTAGGAGAGGGCGACGCTGACCTCAAGTTGATGGCACAAGTGTGTCAATTCATGATTTCTGAATCGTTAGCGAAGTGTTTCTAGAACGTTAACAACGTTCAATTTTCAACCATTGCTGTGTTTCGTCTTATCTGTGGCGAGCGAGCGTTCCACCAGTTGAGAGATGTCAAGGACGGACACTTCGTCAGCTTTTCCATTGGCTTTTACTGCATCATCAAGCATAATCATGCAAAAAGGGCAGGCCGTGGAGATGACGTCGGCGCCGGTTTCGAGCGCCTCGTGCGTGCGGTCCATGTTGACGCGTCGCCCGATGTTCTCTTCCATCCACATTCGCGCCCCGCCGGCGCCGCAACAAAATCCCCGCTCGCGACAGCGACCCATCTCTACGGTGTTGGCGCCCTCGATCGAGTCGAGCACGTTGCGCGGCTCGTCAAAGATCCGGTTGTGCCGACCCAGGTAACAGGGGTCGTGATAGGTGACCGTGCCCTGGTAGGCCACGCCCGGCACGAGTCGACCCGTCGCGACGAGATGGCTCA
>PKZI01000199.1:13833-15474 GCA_003133005.1 Acidimicrobiaceae bacterium
ACAGGTATTCGTTGCCCATGCGTCGTGCGGGGTCACCCGTGCACGATTCGCGCGGCCCGAGAATCGCGAACGTGACGCCGGCGCGGTGCAGCATGCGCGCCGTGGATTCGACTTGCTTTCGACCGCGCTCATCGAGCGAACCCGCGCAACCAACCCAGTAGAGATACTCGACGTCGTCGGGAATCGTGCCCTCGACGATCGGCACCTCGAAGTCGAGCGCGCCCAACCACTCCGTGCGCTTTGATGAACCCAAGCCCCAAGGATCACCCTGGTTCTCCATGTTGCGCAACAGCAGACTCGCCTCACTCGGAAAGCGACTCTCCATGAGTACCTCGTAGCGTCGCATGTCGATGATCGCGTCCACGTGTTCGATGTCGACCGGACACTGTTCGACGCAACTGCCGCACGTCGTGCACGACCAGAGCACGTCGGGATCGATCGTCGTGGGTACGAGGGTCGCCACGTCACCCGAGGATTCACCCGACAAGAGTCGATCGGCCGACGCGAACATGTTGTCGCGAAGTCCCATGATGAGTAACTTCGGACTGAGCGGCTTGTCCGTCGTCCACGCGGGGCACACCGACTGGCAGCGACCGCACTCGGTGCACGTCGCGAAATCGAGCATCTGTTTCCAGGTGAAGTCCTCGATCTTGCCCGCGCCAAAGACCGTGTCCTCACTCACGTGCTCCATGTCCATGTCGGGGGTCTTGTCCAGGCCGCCGAGGGCGCGAGGGCGACGTGAGACGCCGATGTTGATAGGCGCCAAGAAGATATGTAAATGCTTGGAATAGGCCACGAAGACCAGGAACCCGGTGATCACGCCAATGTTCGCGATCAGGAAGAACGCCTCGAGGACGCTGTTTACGCCGGTCCCCAGCGGGTGCAGCCAAATCGCCACCACGTGGCTCGCGAACGCCCACTTGGAGTTCGCGTACGGGAAGTAACCCGTGTTGACTTGGGCGGCGCGATACAGCAGCAGCGTCACGATGACCATCGAGATCATAAAGAGCACCAGCCACGCCGCGCCGAGGTGACTGCCGTAGAAACGGCTCGACCTGTCCTTTCGCGACGGCGCGTTCTTTATCCGAATGACGGTGAAGACCGCGAGCGACACGAGTACGGCCGTCGCAAAAAAGTCCTCGACGAAGCCAAGCCAATTGTCGGTACCGATGAGCGGGATATGGAAGTTCCGCTGGAACAGCGAACCGTAAGCCTCGATGATCGTGAGCAGCAGTATCGTGAAGCCCCACATCGTAAAGAAGTGCGCAAGACCCGGAACAGTCCACTTGAGAAGCTTCCTCTGACCAGCAACCTCAACGAGTTCGGCTTCGGCGGGTCGAGCAAAGCCCTTCCAACGATTGGGTGCTGGTTTTCCAGAGCGAATCAGTTTCGACAACCAGAAGAATCGGTGGCCGGCGATGGAGAAAAACACCACCGTGACGCCAAGACCTATCAGTATGCGCGCTAACAAGAATCCTCCTAGGACTTCACCGTTATGGAGCGTACGGCAACTACCAACTGCTACTTACGAAAGTTTTCTGAGTAACGACTGGGCGTGGGTCCCCGTTGTCCTCGATATTTCGAACCAAGTCCCGCTGAACCATAGGGACGATCCGCCGGAGTCGTCTTTTCGAAAAAGCT
>PKZI01000169.1 GCA_003133005.1 Acidimicrobiaceae bacterium
TTGTTTCCGGCTCTTTTACGTGGTTCCGGAGACCACGGCTCGCTTCTCTCACCTCAACGTCAGACGTCGAAACCAATCATCCCCTCGTTGTTTGACGACTGCTTTAGCCGCCAGACCATCGTACCGGAATTCGTAGCGATCGACTCAGGCAAATTTCTCGGCGTTTCGCACGGCACGCGCCATTTCACGTTGCGCGTCGCGCTTGGCGAGCGCTTGGCGACGATCCTGCTGCTTCTTTCCTCGGGCGAGGGCTATTTCGACCTTCGCGCGGCCGTCTTTGAAATAGAGCTTGAGGGGAACGAGCGTGAGGGGTTGTGTTTGGGTTTGACCATGAAGGTCCTTGATCTCATGGCGATGCACTAACAACTTGCGCTTGCGATCGGGATCGTGACTTCCGAAACCGACAGCGAATGCCCACGGCGGAATGTGCATCTGGAAGAGCCAGAGTTCGCCGTCGTCAATGCGGGCGTAGGCGTCGGCGATCTGCGCATTTCCCTCACGCAGCGACTTGACCTCGGATCCCGTAAGGATGATGCCGCATTCGAAAGTTTCGAGAATTTCGTAGTCGTAGCGGGCGCGACGATTAGTGGCGACCACTCGGTCACCTACGGTTGCGTCGCTCTTTGCCTTCGCGCGTCGCTCTTGCATCTGTTTTGCTCGTGCCACACAGGTAAGGCTACTGAACATGTCGATTCGCTGGCGGGCTCTAGTGTGAGCGTGTGCTGGTTCTGAATGAACAACAACGCGACGCAATCGTCGCGACCTGTATTCGCGCGTTGCCCGATGAAGGGTGTGGGATCCTCTTAGGGGTCAACGACGGCGACAGGGCGATCGTGCGTCACGTCATGGCGAGTGAGAACGTGCTCCATTCTGCGAAGGTCTACGAAATCGACCCCAAAATGCTGTTGCGCGCTTACCGACGCGCGGACGACGAGGTGATCGACGTGCTGGGGGTGTTCCATTCACACACGCACTCCGAGGCATATCCCAGTCCCACCGACGTCGCCCAGGCACCTGATCCACAGTGGCACTATGTGCTCGTGTCGCTTCGAGCACTGCCCACCCAACTGAGGAGTTTCAGGATTGTTGACGACGCGGTCGACGAAGAAGAAGTCGTTGTTTCCTAAGCGTCGTGAGGCGTCTCGACGCTGTCGTTCGTGGCTACGGCAAGTCCGCGCAGGTTGCGCGCATCGGCGAGGTGACACACGCGTGGCCGCTGGCGCTAAAGTTGACGTAGTTAGTCGGGTTTTGGACCAGAGTGAAAGTGGAATCATGACGGCAGTTCTTCGAGTGCCAACGGTGTTGCGACCAGCCTTGGGCGGTGTGGCGACGATGCAGGTCGAGGGTGCGACGATTGGCGGCGTGTTGAGCGAGCTGAGCGATGCCTATCCCGCCGTTAAGGGACAGCTCCTCAACGATGACGGCACTCTGCACCGCTTCCTCAACGTCTACATCAATGACGACGACGTGCGGTACTTAGGTGGCGTCAACGCACCCGTGGCCAATGATGACGAGATCACCTTGCTCCCAGCGGTGGCGGGGGGAGCTAGCGGGTGACGCGCTACGCGTCGGTACTTGATCTCATTGGCAACACCCCCATCGTTGACGTCAGCGCGCTCTCGCCCAATCCCAACGTCACCATCCTCGCGAAGCTCGAAGGTCGAAATCCTGCAGGATCGGTGAAAGACCGTGTCGCCCTGTCGCTCGTCGAAGCGGCCGAAGCCGACGGCGTTCTGATCCCGGGCAAGCCCGATCAGGTCCTCATCGAACCTTCCTCAGGTAACACCGGCATCGCGCTCGCTATGGTGTGTCGACTTCGTGGCTATCACCTCAAGGTTGTGCTGCCATCGAATGTCTCGCCCGAGCGACGCCAACTGTTACTCGCGTTCGGCGCCGAGATAATTGATTCTCCGGGATCCGAAGGCTCAAACGGGGCCGTGCGTATGGCCCAGAAGCTCGCGCTCGAGCATCAAGAGTGGACGTTTCTCTACCAGTACGCGAACCCGGCGAATCCCGACGCGCACTACCGCACGACGGGTCCAGAGATCTTGCGCGACGTGCCAGAGATCACGCACTTCATCGCGGGCCTCGGCACGTCGGGCACGTTGATGGGAGTCGGACGTTATTTGCGCGAGATGAAACCCGACGTGCAGATTTGGGCCGTTGAGCCCCCAAGCGGCGAAATGGTCGACGGTCTGCGAAGTCTCGAGGATGGTTACATTCCGCCCATCTTCATTGAGAACCACGGCGCGGAGATGCTCGATCGAAAGGTCGTCGTGCGCGCGCGCGAGTCCATTGAATGGACGCGCCGCATGACCGAGCTCGGATTGTTCGTGGGGATCTCCTCGGGAGCGATCATGGCGGGTGCAGTCAAGTGCGCGAAGTTGATCCCCGAGGATGAGACGGCGACCATCGTGACCATTGTCTGTGACGATGGTTGGAAATACCTCTCGACAGGGGCGTGGAGCGACGACATCGACGACGTCGTCGAGAGGGCCAAGAAGATCATTTACTTCTAAAGACGTGCTTCGTGGTCTCCGGTAGCGTTGTTGCGCACGATGATCGCGAAAGGAAGTGCCATGTCCACACGACTCGACGGTAGGTCGCCCGAAGAGGCGCGACCCCTCAGTTTTGAACGCGATTTCACTGAGATGGCGCTCGGTTCGGTACTCGTGAGTTTTGGTCGTACTCGGGTGCTGTGTACGGCGTCAGTTGAAGAGGACGTTCCTCGTTGGCTGCGCGGCACGGGTAAAGGCTGGGTCACTGCGGAGTACTCCATGTTGCCGGGCTCGACGCCCGAGCGCGCTAGTCGCGAGGCGGCCCGAGGAAAGCAGTCGGGCCGTACACAAGAAATCCAGCGTCTCATCGGAAGGTCCCTACGTACCGTCACGCGACTCGAGCTCTTGGCGGACGTGCAGATAACGGTCGACTGCGACGTACTGCAGGCCGACGGGGGAACGCGAACGGCGTCGATTTGCGGAGGTTACGTCGCATTGCACGACGCGATCACCCGACTCGTGCAGGCTGGTTCGATTAAGGAGCATGCGTTGAGCGACCTGGTTGCGGCGATATCGGTCGGCATCATCGACGGCGTCGCCATGCTCGATCTTCCCTACGAGGAAGACTCTCGCGCCGAAACGGATATGAACGTCGTCATGACGGGCGCGGGCAACTTCGTCGAGGTCCAAGGAACGGCCGAATTGACGGCGTTCACGCGAAGCGAGCTCGATTCGTTGCTTGACCTAGCGAGTGCGGGCATCGCGAACATTCACGCCGTGCAGCGAGAAATCTTGAAAGAGGCGCCCACGCCGCGAAAGAGATGACGCGGTTCGTTCTCGCCACGGCCAACGTCCATAAGGCCGAGGAGATGCGAGCGGTTCTTGGTGCACTCGACGTTGAACTGCTCGCTCGCCCGCCCGAGGTACCCGAGGTCGCCGAGACCGAAGACACTCTCGAAGCCAACGCCGCGCTCAAGGCGAGGGCCCTCGTCGCGGCGACCGGACTTCCTGCGATTGCGGACGACACCGGCCTCTTCGTTGCCGCCCTTGGGGGACGGCCCGGCGTGCGCAGCGCCCGTTACGCCGGCGAGAACGCGAGTGACGAGCAGAACGTGCAGAAACTCCTCGGCGAGCTCGTTGGGGTAGCGGACCTGGAACGCCAGGCGCAGTTTCGAACCGTCATCGTCGTGGCGTACCCCGACGGCCAAAGCGTCACGAGCCTGGGCATCCTGGATGGTTATATTGCGCGAAATCCTCGCGGGATTGAGGGATTTGGCTATGACCCCGTCTTCGTGCCCGAAGGAAGGGAAGGTCGCACTCTCGCGGAATTGACGCCCGAGGAGAAGAACGCGCTCTCACACCGTGGCAAGGCGCTGCGCGCACTCGCCGTCACGCTTGGTCGAGCGTGAGCAGATAAGAATGTTCACAGAACGTTCACCCGTAAGGTGGATAAGTGACTGGACAGCAACTCGCGATGTTCCCGTTGGGCATGGTCGTTTTCCCGCACCAAGTGGTGGGACTCTGCGTCTTCGAACCGCGCTATCACCAAATGCTGCGCGACGTGAATCCCGGCAATCTGTTTGGGACGTGTCTGATAGAGCGCGGCTCCGAGATCGGTGGCGACGACCAGCGAACCTCTGTCGGTACGGTGGTCCAGATTCTCGGTTCACACCACCTCATCGACGGAAAGACCTTGATCATGGTCGAAGGCGTCAAATGTGTCGAAGTCTCAGCCTGGCTGCCCGACAGTCCCTATCCCAGGGCGATTGCGCGCGAACGTTGCTGTGATGACGTGGCCATTGACGCCGGGTTATTGAAGTCAACGCAGTCCGCCGTACGGGCCCTTCGCAATCTTCAAAGTGAGATCTTCGCCGACGAGTGCTTAAGGACGAATTGCGAGATGGACCCCGACCCTTGGGTGAGAAGTTGGCAGCTTTGCTCAATGACACCTATGTCGGTGCTCGACCAGTTCAAGGTGCTTAGTCTGAGCAATCCCAACGATCGACTTCGACTCGTGGCTGAGATTTGCTGCGAGCGTTACGGCGACTACCAACGCATGCTGGCGACCGATATGCCGGCGCCACCGCTCGTTTAGTTCAGTGCGACGAGGTCGACGACGAATATGAGGGTCTCGCCGGGCGCGATGACGCCGCCCGCGCCCTGATTCCCGTAACCGAGGTGGGCCGGAATGACGAGACGGCGACGACCGCCGACTTTCATTCCAACCACGCCTTCGTCCCATCCCTTGATGACGTAACCTGCGCCGAGTTTGAAGGTGAACGCTTCGCCGCGATTCCACGACGCGTCAAATTCCTCGCCGCTCGAAACCCCCACACCGACGTAATGCACGACCGCAGTCTGGCCCGTCTTTGCCTCTTCGCCGTCACCGACGACAATTTCCTCGATGAGCAATTGCGTGGGAGCGGGTCCGACGTGCGGCTCTACGAGAGGTTTTTCAGACACGGTATGCGACCCTACCAGCGACGCTCGCGTCCGGCGCCCACGACGCGAACGTTGCGAGCCTCTCGTCCCTTGGGTCCAGTGGCCTCTTCGAACGTGATCTTCTGACCCTGACTGAGAGACTTAAAGCCGTCACCGACGATGTTCGAGAAGTGGATGAACAAGTCATCGCCCTTCGCGTCGCTCGCGAAACCGAAGCCCTTGGAGTCATTGAAGAAGCTCACGACTGCTTCGCTGCCGCGCACGTGCGAATTGGCGGATCGATTCGTTTCACGATCGCCGCGCGGTGCACGCTCTGAAAAGACGCGCTCGGTGCGCGGGGCTCGCTCAGGACGCGAATTGCGCTCGGGTCTCGAACTGCGCTCGCTGGCGCCACGCTCGGGCCTCGAACTGCGCTCACTAGTGCCGCGCTCGCCAAAGCTGCGGTCACTTCGTGGACGTTCTGGTCGCGATGATCGCTCGACGAACGTCCGCTCGGGCCGCGTGGCGTTGCTTCGTTCCCGGGGCTCGCGTTGCTCGAAAGAGCGTGGTCCTCGTTCTCGAGGAGCCGGTCGCTCGGAGCGGCCTTTACCGCCTCGGTCGTCGAGGCGTTCTGCGGCGACTGCATCGTCGACAGCGCCTAGGCGAATCGCTGGCGCACTATCGGGTGATTCAATCGACGCGTTCAGACCGAGCGCCTTTTGCAGTCGCTTGACCTGTCCAATGACGTCTTCACCCACGAGCGATATCACTGCGCCCGTCGCTCCGGCACGACCGGTTCGACCCGAACGGTGCAAGTAGTCAGTCGCTTGCGCGGGCGGGTCGTAGTGCACGACGACAGGCATCAAGTCAATGTGAATGCCGCGTGCGGCCACGTCGGTTGCAACGAGAACACGAATCTGACCACTCTTGACGCTGCGCAATGCACGTTCGCGTTGCGCCTGTGAGCGGTCGCCGTGAAGCGGGACGGCTGAAATTCCGCGATCCTCAAGCTGACGCGCCAATCGGTCCGCTCCGTGCTTGGTACGGGTGAAAAAGATGGCGCGATCGTATTTCTCAACGATGTCCGCGGCGAACTGGGGACGCTGGTCGCGCGGTACGCGCCAAAAGAAGTGATCCACGTCACTGGGCGCCTCTTCACCCACGACGTCGTGGATGATGGCATCGTGGGTGAATTCACGCACGAGCGACTTGACGTCTGGGCCCATCGTCGCCGAAAAGAGCATGACGTGACGGTCCTGGGGCGTTGCGCCCACGATGCGTCGCACGCAAGGAAGAAAGCCCATGTCAGCCATTCGGTCGGCTTCGTCCACAATCACGGTAGTGATCGCCGAGAGGTCAAGGGCACCTTGTTCGAGCATGTCCTCGAGGCGACCGGGACACGCTACGACGACGTCGACACCGAAGTTAAGGGCCTTTCGGGCCACGTTGTACGAGGTGCCACCGTAGATGCAGATAACGCGTCGTCCGCGGTCGTCGGTGAGGTTGGCGAGCTCTTTTTGCACCTGCGCGGCGAGTTCGCGTGTGGGTACAAGGACGAGGCCGAGCGGCTGGCGCGGTCGTGCTTTACCCAATCGCGCCATGAGCGGAAGCCCGAACGCGAGCGTTTTCCCCGAACCCGTCGCAGCCTTACCAACGACGTCGCGACCGGCGAGAGCGTCAGGAAGCGCGGCTTCTTGGATGGGGAAGGCCTCGGTGATTCCGCGGGCGCGGAGACGTTCCACCAGGTTGGCGGGCACGCCGAGGTCGGCAAAGGACACAGACATATGACTCCTACAAGTTG
>PKZI01000097.1 GCA_003133005.1 Acidimicrobiaceae bacterium
CGAACATGATGGTGATGTTCGAGTGCAGTCCCACTTGGTGCGCCGTTCGATGCACCTCGAGCCACTGGTCTGAGGTGATCTTGTCGGGACAAAGGATGGCCCGCACCGGATCATCGAGGATCTCCGCGGCGGTGCCCGGAAGCGTCTTAAGTCCCGCGTCACGCAATCGACTGAGGTACGTCCCGAGATCTTGTTCGGACCGTCTCGCCCCCTCAAAGACTTCGAGCGCGCTAAAGGCGTGGATGTGGATTCTCGGCGACCCGGCCCGCACTGCGGCGACGACGTCTATGTAGTAATCCCCGTCAAATTTTGGATGGATGCCGCCTTGCAAACACACTTCGGTCGCGCCGCGATCCTCGGCCTCTCGAACGCGTTCGCTGATTTCATCGAGCGTCAACAGGTAGGGATCACCGCGCAGATTGAGCGAAAGGGGTCCCTTGGAGAAGGCGCAGAATCGACACTTGAACGTGCACACGTTGGTGTAGTTGATGTTGCGGTTGATCACGAAACTCACGTCGTCGCCGACGAGATCGTGACGAACTTGATCCGCTACTTCCACGACGACGTTGAAGTCTGCGCCACGCGCATTAAAGAGTGCCGTGAGCTGGCGCCGGTCGAGTTCGTCGCCGGGGGAATAACTACGCAAGAGTGTGTCGACCTCGCTCGCGCGCCGGCGCGCCGTGGGTGGCGCGGGCGGTGTCTCGTCGGAGCCGGAAAACCACTGGTCGTCACGGGCACGAAACTCGGCGTCGGCGTGCGCGAGTACGTAGGGTCGAACCGCGTCATCGATGAAGTCCGAATGCAGCCCTATGAACTCCGGATAGACCGTGAGCCGCGGAGCGAGACTGAAACCTCGCGCGTCGCACTCGGTTGAAAGCACGTCAATGGCGGGCCAGGCGCGTTCAGGGTTCACGTGGTCGCGCGTCACGCCCGAGATGCCACCGAAGTCATCGATCCCATACGCGAGAAGCTTCGTTGGATCGTCGCTCAAGTTGGGGGGCGCCTGAAGATGGACGTCGTCGGGCAGTAACAGGCGCGCCACGCTGATCGTCCAATGGAACTCCTCGTCGCTCGGCGCAGGGTCATTCGCCATCAGCGTGCGGGGCTTAGGCAGGAAGTTCTGGATAATGACCTCTTGGACGTGGCCAAATTCCTCGTGGAGCCGGCGAATTGCTTCTAAGGTCGCAATGCGATCCTCGCGAGATTCACCAATTCCAACGAGCAGACCCGTCGTGAAGGGAATCCTCAGCTCACCCGCGAAGCGCAGTGTGTCGAGTCGCCGCTGCGGTTCCTTGTCGGGAGCGAGCCGATGGGCGCGAAGCTCGGCGAGCGACTCGATCATCATCCCCTGGGATGCAGCGACCTCGCGCAATTGTGCGAGTTCGCGCCGGTACAGCGCGCCCGCGTTCGCGTGGGGCAGCAGCCCCGTCGCTTCGAGGACCATCTGCGCCGCGCTCGCCACGTAATCAACGGTTGACTGGTAACCGCGCGCCGCGAGCCAGCGAGCGGCCTCGTCGTAGCGAAGCTCTGGTCGCTCGCCCAAGGTGAACAGTGCTTCGGTGGCACCCGCTTTCTTACCCTCGGTCGCCACTTCCATGACCTCTTCGAGGCTCATGTACGGCGAGGCCACGTGCGCGGGCGCTTGCGCGAAAGTGCAATACCCGCAACGATCACGGCACAGTTTGGTGAGTGGGATGAACACCTTTGGTGAGTACGTGACCACGTGAGCGAATTGCGCCCTGGCCTTCGCGTACGCGGCCGGTGCGAGCGAGTCGAGTGACTCGTGGACGAGATCGCTGCGCGAGAGTTGCTCGTACGTCGTCATTGGGGCATCCTAAATCCCGCGCCAGAATCGCCGGACACCCACGAGGCGGGGAAGTTGCGGGTGGCGAGAGGATACAAAGTAGTCGGCGACATCAGCCCTTCGCGGCGCTGGCCTTCTCTTTGACGATGGTGAGACACTCCTTGTAGGAGGCGTCGAACGCGTCCACGCCGTCGCGCTCCAATTTCTCGGTGACGGCATTCAAATTGACGTACGGCGGCAAGAACTCGAGTTTCTTCGCTTCACGCGCCACCGACTCGTAAGACGAGAGGTTTGTCGCCCAGAAGCGTCCGTGATCGAGTACCGCTTCAATGGTCTGGTCCGGCATCGTGTTCACGGTCTCGTTTCCAACGATGGGATCAACGTAGAGAAGATCGACGTAGGTGGGGTTCTTCGTCGAGGTCGACGCCCAGAGCGGTCGCTGGACTTGGGCCCCTTGGCCGAGAAGTCGACGTGCCCGCGTGTCGTTAATGGTGTCGGCGTAGAGCTTGTAGGCCGCGCAGACTTGCGCGTTCGCGGTCGTGCCGCGACGCGGATCACCTTCGAGCAGCAGGGGATCGACCGCGACGTCGACGCGCGAGACGAAGAACGACGCGACACTCGCGATCTTTCCAATATCGAGACCCTGCGAACTCGCCAATTCGAGTCCCTTCATCCAAGCGTCGAGCACTTCACCGTAACGCTCAATCGAGAAGATCAACGTCACGTTGACGTTGATGCCCTTGGCCAAGGTTTGGGTAATCGCGGGGAGCCCCTCCTTCGTGGCGGGAATCTTCACCATCAGGTTCTCCCGATCAACACGTCCGTGGAGTCGCTTGGCCGACGCGACGGTCCCCTTCGTGTCGCGGGCCAATAGCGGCGACACTTCGAGCGAGACAAACCCGTCTAAGTAGCGACGAGATCCGCTCTTAAAGTCCTTGCGTGAGGACACGTGGACCGGGCGAAGCACATCACACGCGTCGCGTACGTCCATCACCGAGAGTGTTTCGAAGAGGGCCTCGGGACTCTGGCGACTATGTGACTTGAGGAACTCGTCGTACGCAGAAGTGGTCGCCAGGGACTTGGCAAAGATGGACGGATTGGACGTCACGCCGCGCACACCTTCACGCACGAGTTTCTTTAAGGTCCCATCCTTCAGCCAGTCACGGCGAATGTTGTCGAGCCACGGACTTTGGCCGAAGTCGCGGTAGAGGATATCGAGGTTGGTCACGGGGTTACTCCTAACGCTTGTTGCACGTAGTTCACGACCGCTTCGGCATTGATGCCGAAGAAGTTCATCGCCACGGCGCTGGGCGAACTCATCCCGAACGTGTCGATACCGATCGCGTGATCAACGTACCTGTCCCAGCCGAGTGTCGCTCCCGCTTCAATTGACACCGACGGGACAGAGCGACGAAGGACGGTCTCTCGATAGGTCGAATCTTGGGCCTCGAAACATTTCCAACAGGGGAGTGCGACCACCCTCGTCGCGATTCCCTTTGTCGCGAGCGTCGTGTTCGCCTCGAGACAAAGACTGACCTCCGAACCTGTACCCACCAGCGTGAAGACCGCGTCAGGATTCTCACGAACGACGTAGCCCCCATGTCGAGCGCCGAGCGATGACGCCGTCGCATCGTCAGTGTCCATCACGGGCACGTCCTGGCGCGACAATATGAGCGCCGTCGGTGCGGGCGCCTTATCCGAGAGATAGTCCCCAATGAACTGCACCGCTTCATTCACGTCGGACGGTCGCACCACGTGAAGGTTCGGCATGACGCGAAGGGCCATCAATTGCTCGACCGGTTGGTGTGTCGGTCCGTCCTCGCCGACGCCTACCGAATCATGCGTGAAGATAAAGAGGACGGGCGCGTGACTGAGGGCCGCCAATCGAATTGACGGTCGCGCGTAATCACTGAACACGAAGAACGTCGATCCGATCGGTCGGATGCCCCCGTGGAGCGCCTGACCCACCATGTTCGCTCCCATGGCGAACTCGCGGATTCCGTAATGGAGTTGTCGTCCGCCCGGATTCTGGACACCCTGGATGGTTGACTCGACGAGCTCGACGCCGGTGTTATCGGTCAGGTCCGCCGAACCGGAACTGATGCCGGGCGTCTGGGCTCCAAAGACGTCTAACGCGTGCTTCACCGCTTTGCGGGTCGCGACCTTGGTACCGGCTGCGAACTTGTCGGGAAAACGCGTGAGCGTCGCGGCACCGTTGGTGTTCAGTTGTTCGAGCAGCGCCACGCCCTTTTCGCCGGCGGACTCGACGCGTGCTTCCCACGCGAGCCGCTCGTCTCGTTGTGCGCTCAATCCCTCGAGGAGCTTGGCCGTCAGATCGGGATCATCGACGAATGGCTGATCGGGCACACCGAGTATCGCCTTGGTGACGGAAATCTCCTTGGCGGAAAAAGGC